>JAQWQH010000129.1 GCA_029244805.1 Flavobacteriales bacterium | reverse complement strand
CGCGGCAGCCTTCGAAAAAGCGTCCTTAAACGCTTCAAAAGATCCGTAAGCTGCGTTAATTGCTTCTGCTAATTCACCTGTTGGTTCTCCACCACCATCCGGCGACATAACTTCCCAAAATAAACTGTGGTTAAAATATCCCCCTCCGTTATTTCGCAAAGCTCCATTATTCATATCCATATCGGATAATAAATTTAAAATTGGCTGACCTTCTAATTCAGTTCCTGCTATTGCATTGTTTAAGTTATTTGTATACCCATTGTGGTGCTTACTGTGGTGGATTTCCATTGTTCTTGCATCAATATGTGGTTCTAATGCGTCGTATGCGTATGTTAACGCTGGTAATTCAAATGCCATTTTTGTATGTTTTTAGTTTATTATATTTTGCTTGATTCGAAAATTCCAAACAAATATAGGAAAAATGTAGTCGAAGCTCTATGAAATAAATGAATCTTTGCAGAACAGTTTTTAAGTTATGATAAAACCTCCAACACACAAATATTTCATGAAACAAGCCCTGGCAGAAGCAAAAAAAGCATTTGACGCTGATGAAGTTCCTGTTGGTGCGGTTATCGTTTGCGACAATAAAATTATAGCCAGAACACACAATTTTACTGAAAGACTAACTGATTTTACCGCTCATGCAGAAATGCAGGCCTTCACTTCAGCAAGTGAATACTTAGGTAATAAATACCTAGACAAATGCATCCTATACGTAACACTTGAGCCGTGTACTATGTGCGCAGGAGCTTCCTTTTGGACCCGAATAGGTAAAATTGTTTTTGGTGCAGCAGATGAAAGAAGAGGTTTCCAGAGAATTACAGAAACTATTTTACATCCTTCTACTGAAGTCATAGGAGGCGTTCTTGAAGAGGAGTCAAAAGAGCTAATTAGAGCCTTCTTTCAGCAAAAGAGAAAGTAATATTGCTAATTCATTTTCTCTTTAAAGAGTTTCAAAAACTTAGAAGAATAAACAAAATCGTTTACTTCTTTGTTGGGTGTAGTAATTATCGAATCCTTATTCCCTTCCCAATGATTCTGTCCTTTATATATGAACATAATGTTGTCTCCTATTTCCAGAACGGAGTTCATATCATGGGTAATTACTAAGGTCGTCATGTTATATTCTTCAGTTAACTCTTTGATTAAATTATCAATCAAAATAGCGGTTAACGGATCTAACCCAGAGTTCGGTTCATCACAAAATAAATACTTTGGCTTCATAACAATGGCTCTTGCTATTGCCACTCTTTTTTGCATCCCTCCACTAATCTCAGAGGGGAAGAGATTATTTTTATTGACAATATCCACTCTTTCTAGGCAAAAATTAGCCCGATCCAACATTTCATTTCTGCTCATTTTAGTGAACATTTTTAGAGGAAACATCACATTTTCAATAACGCTTAGTGAATCGAAAAGCGCTCCTCCTTGAAAAAGCATTCCGATTTGAGTTCTAATTTTCTTTTTCTCTTTTTTTTTCATTGCTGAAAAATCCAAGCCATCGTAAAGTATTTGACCTTTTTCTGGATTGTGCAACCCAATAATACATTTCGTTAATACAGACTTCCCAGAACCACTTTGTCCTATAACTAAATTCGTTTTGCCCCGTTCGAATTTAAAGGAAACATCATGCAATACTTGCGTATCACCAAATGACATATTTATGTTTTTAACTTCTATCAAATTAACAGTAATTGAGTTAGCAAAAGGTTTGCTAAAAGAATTAAAACACTACTATAAACAACCGCGTTGGTGCTGGACTTGCCTACTTCTAATGCTCCTCCACTGGTATAATAGCCATGGTAACTGGAAACAGAAGTTATAATGAAAGCAAATACCGTGGCCTTTATTAAAGCATAGGTAATCATCCATAAATTATCGTCATAGAAAGACTGGATTCCAACTAAATATTGCTCTTCTGGAATTAAGCCAGTTCCAAAAGACGCCATCCAACCTCCACCAAATCCAAAAGCCATGCTAAAGATTATTACTACCGGAAAAATTAATACCGCAGCTATAATCTTTGGCCGAATTAAGTAAGCTTTTGTATTAATCCCCATAATTTCTAGCGCATCAATTTGTTCAGTTACACGCATTGACCCTAATTCAGAGGCAATATTTGAACCTACTTTCCCTGCTAAGATTAAGCTCATTATCGTAGGTGAAAACTCTAAAATAATGGATTGCTTAGCTGTGAATCC
Organism: Flavobacteriales bacterium; assembly: GCA_029244805.1. Lineage (GTDB taxonomy): Bacteria > Bacteroidota > Bacteroidia > Flavobacteriales_D > Parvicellaceae > CALSMU01. Next base: position 10,898 of record JAQWQH010000129.1, on the reverse strand, counting down.
AACTGTATAATCAGGAATCCAAGCAGCATCAATTGCCGTAGCTGATTGAATTACAATAACAGCTCCCATAAAAGCAGACATTAAGATTACAATACCTAGAGATTTTATTCCCAGCTGCATCATTTCCTCCATCAGGCGCGCCCAGTAAACCGAAAGTTTTTCGGGTCTAGTAAACATTGATAGTAACATCATTGTATATCGTCCTATGTGGTAAAAAATGCCCAATGTAACTTAGTTAAAAAAGAAACGTTTCTAGTAATGCAATAATACTTAAATATTATTCGTACAAATGTATATGAATTTGTACTTTTAAACATTCAATTATTCATGACATGCTACAAATAATAAAATATTCAGTTGCAGTTCTGTTAATTTTCTTAATTATAGGTTTGAATTCTTGCGGTTTGTTCAAAAGCAAAAACAAATGTGGAGACTGTCCTACATGGGGGAAAATAGAACTCCCGGCAGATAATAAAAAGGTAGTAAATGTCTGACAGAGAAAAACTTCAAACGCATCTTTCTCCATTTTTCCATGACAGCATCATAGCTTACCTTGAAAATCTTATTATTCTAAATAAAGTTCAATTCATTCTTTCCAAACCACGAAAAACTAAATTAGGAGACTATCGTGCGATTCCAAATGAAAGCCTTTTTATTGTTACTGTAAACAACAACCTTAACCCGGTTCAATTTCTGATAACCGTTTTGCATGAACTTGCACATCATTTTACTTGGATGAAACATAAAAGTATTGCAAAACCCCACGGAAAAGAATGGAAACAAGAGTATCAAAGAGTTTTTATACCTGTATTAACAAATGAACATGTTGACAAACCACTGAAAAGAATGTTAGCAAGTCATTTAAAAAACCCTAAAGCTAGCAGCTATAGTGACGTTCATCTAAACGAGTTTTTAAACTCAAATTTTAACGAATCCATAAAGCGGGTTATAGATGCTCCAATGGACGAGCCTTTTGTTCTTGGAAAAAGGACTTTTGTAAAAGAGAAAAAATTAAGAACACGTTTTTTATGCACCGATCTAGCGAACAATAAAAAATACTTAATCCATGGTCATACTGAACTACCCTAATCTAAATCAAGCCCTTTTTAAAGTTTATCCGTACTTTCGGTGAATTAACTGACATAAGAAAAGTGATGAAGAATAATTACGTAGTTATAATGGCAGGAGGAATTGGAAGTCGATTTTGGCCGATGAGTCGAACTTTATTACCCAAACAGTTTCATGATGTTCTCGGAATTGGAAGTACTTTACTGCAACTGACAGTAGAACGGTATTTGCCGATTTGCCCTAAAGAAAATATTATTATTGTTACAAACGCAGGATATAAAGATTTGGTAAAAGAGCAATTACCCGACTTAAAAGATGAACAAATTTTATTAGAACCTAGTCGTAAAAATACGGCTCCGTGTATTGCTTATGCAGCGTATAAGATTAATGAAGAAAATCAAGAGGCAAATATTATTGTTGCTCCATCAGATCATTTGATTATTAAGGAAGTTGATTTTCAAAACACAATAAAGAAGGCAATAAACAAAGCTAAATCCGAAAATTGTTTATTGACCATTGGCATCAAGCCGAGTCGCCCTGATACAGGTTATGGATATATTCAATTTGAAGATGACAGTAATTCAAATGAGTCAATTAAAAAGGTGCAAACATTTACTGAAAAGCCTCTTTTAGAGGTAGCGCAGCGTTTTATTAAAAGTGGTGACTTCTACTGGAATTCTGGCATGTTTATTTGGAGCGTTAAGAGCCTTCTTGGAGCGTTTGAAACTCACTTGCCTGATCTAAATAAATTATTTACTCAAGGTATTGGCAAATACGGAACTGCGGAGGAAGGAAGATTTATCAATCAAATTTATCCTCTGTGTAATAATATATCTATTGACCATGGTTTAATGGAGAAGGCTAAAAACGTATATGTAATATTGGCTGACCTGGGCTGGAGTGACCTTGGGACATGGGGATCTCTCTACACTCATGTAGAAAAAGACGAGACAAATAACGCTGTTATCGGCGACAATGTTTTGACTTATGATAGTAGCGATAATATTGTTATGATGCCGAAAAACAAACTTGCAGTAATTCAAGGTTTAGATGACTACATAATAGTTGACAGTAACGACACCCTATTAATTTGCAAAAAGCAAGATGAACAAAAAATTAAAGAATTTGTTAAAGATATAAAACTAAAAAAAGGCGAAGGCTTTGTATGATCCAGCGCTATCTCAAAACATCTTTTCTTTCAGAATCCATTCTTAAAAGGATGAAAATCATTATTGAAAACCCAAGTATTGCCGATCCTCCTTTACTAAAGAATGGTAAAGGGATTCCAATTACAGGGGCCAAACCAATTACCATAGCAATGTTTATCATATAATGGAAAAATAATATGCTGGCAGCACAATAGCCAAATATCCTTGTAAATTTACTTTTCTGTCGTTCGGCAACCATTATTATCCGAATCAGAAACGCTGTATATAATATTATCAATAAAAAACTTCCTAAAAATCCCCACTCCTCTGCCCAGGAGCAAAATATAAAATCAGTGCTCTGTTCAGGGACATGCTTGTATTTATCATTGCTTAAGGTTCCCTTAAAATAACCTTTCCCAGCTGGCCCACCTGACCCAATTGCAGAAAGTGCCTGATAACTATTATATCCAACCCCTTTTCTATCTAGCTTCAAGCCAAACATGACTTCAAATCGATCCCGATGACGATCCTTAAACACATTGTCATATGCATAATTACAAGAAAACACTAGCAGTAATGCCAAGGAACCACCTACGATGTTTGTAAGGTATTTGCGTCCTCTGTATCGAGGCATGACCAAGTAAGTAATGCCAAAATGAATGAGAACTGAAGCCATTACTATTACCACTAAATAAAGATAATTTGCTTCAAATATCCACCCAAAAATATTTACGTTAGCATCAGAAGCTTTAAAAAAAATTGCCATTACTCCGATAATAAGCGCAAAAAACATACCTAGTAGAATATTTCCTGATAGCCCCTCTCTGTACATCACAAAAATGAAAGAGAAAAACACGAGCAAGGTTCCTGGATCCGGCTGCTGCAATATGAAAAACCCAGGGACCGCAATCAGAAAAAAGACTATCAATTTGGTTTTAGTTTCTTGTATTTTAACCCCAGTAGTGCTGAGAAAATGTGCAATAGCTAGTGAGGTAGCAAATTTCGCAAATTCTGATGGTTGAATGGTAAAACCCCCTATTTTAAACCAAGAATGAGCCCCTTTAATAGCCGGCATAAACAGAACTATCAAAAGCATTATTGTTACAACTCCGTAGACTACGTAAGCCGAATCCCTGATAAAAGCACCTTCTAATGTGAGAATTAAAACTCCAATAAGTAAAGATATTATTATCCATACCAATTGTTTACCATAAGCTTTATCTAATGAATAGATCTGTGGAGACTCTTCACTATAAGATGCAGAATATACCGTCAGTAATCCCGCAATAACAAGCGCTAAAAACAAGACCAATAATGGAACATCCAACTTACCTATGATATTTTTTGCTCTGTTCTCCACTATTTAAAATCCGAATGTTTATCTAATATGATAGCGTCTAAAACTTGTTTTTCTTTGTTTTTAGCATTTTCAGAAAGTTCTTTTGCTAAATACTTCTCAATCATAAGGCTTGCTATTTTTGCGGCCCATATCCCACCCCAAGTTCCATATTCAACATATACCGCAATTGCAATTTGAGGATTTTCCTTGGGAGCAAAAGCAATAAATACTGAGTGGTCATTAAATGTCTCATTTTGAACAGTTCCCGTTTTACCGCAAACGATAATACTATCAATTTGTGCGTTTCTAGCCGTACCATTTTCAACAACCATTTCCATTGCATTTATGACCGGCTCGAAATATTCAGCAGCTGCCATGGCATAGTTTTTCTTCAAGTATTCTGGTCTTTTACTACCATCTTTACCTATTTTTTTTACCAGGTGAGGTGTATAATAATATCCTCTATTAGCAATTATAGCAGCCAAGTTTGCCATTTGTAGAGGTGAGACTCCAATCTCGCCTTCTCCAATACTATTTGAATAGATTGTGCTAAAAGCCCATCTATGCTTTCCGTATGGATTAGATTTAGAAGGGAACTCATTGTCATAATAATTTGCATCTGGTATTCTTCCTACCTTAACTCCTGGAATATCCGTATTTAATTTTACACCTAAACCAAAGGTCTTTACAGCGGCATTCCATTTTTCAATTCCTAAACGACTATCTTTAAATATGCTGCTTTGGTCACCTCTCTGTATCAAGCGCTTGTACACATGATAAAAATAGGGGTTGCAGGAGTGTTTAATAGCAATTTGAACATTGCTTGGATGTTCATGATTATGGCAATTTATTAAGGATTTATTACAAGCAAATCCGGTACTTTGCTTTATGACACCTTCCTGCATTGCTATTAAAGCTTGAACCAGTTTAAATATAGATCCAGGACGATAATTAGCATTGTAAATGGGCCTATTTATTATAGGTTTTAACGTATCATTATTTAATAATTCCTTGTAGTTTTCACTGAACTCTCTTCCTGAAAGTTTATTTGGATCAAAAGAAGGTGCAGAAATTAAACTTAATATCTCACCTGTAGATGGCTCTATTGCCACAATACTTCCAAGCTTATTTTTCATTAACCGCTCTCCGTAAGACTGGAGTTTTAAATCAATCGAAGTGTAAAGATTCTTTCCTGATATTGCATAATTCTGCTCTAAATTAGTCTTGTCATTTCCTGCATAATCTCTTAAGAAAAATGCACTACCACGCTCCCCTCTAAGTTCTTTTTCATACACTTTTTCAAGACCAGTAACTCCAACATAATCATTTTGATTATAATATTTTTCTCCTTCTTTTTGATCTTTACTGTACTGTTCGGCACTTATTTTTCGGACGTAGCCCAATACGTGTGCCGCAACGCCATTCGGATATCCACGATTTGTCCTTCTCTTTGAGTCAAAGCCATTGAAACTTTTCAAGTATGGAACCACCCTACTATACTCCTCTTTTGACATTGATTCAATAAAAGTGGAAGCCTTATAACTCACATTGTAACCTGTACTTGCATTTTCTATTTTTTGTAAAAACTCTGTTTTAGAAATTTTAAATAATGAACAAAATTCGACGGTATCAATACCTTTCACGTCTTTGGGAGTAACAAGAATATCATACACTTGATTAACAGCAACTAATAGCTCTCCATTTCTATCATAAAGTAAACCTCTAGCTGGATGAATTGTTACTTTGTGATGGGTAATTTGCTCAGCCCTATTTTTCCAGTCATTATTTAAAACCTGGACATACAAAAGCCTCACACCAAAGACAAGTGTTACAAAAAGCATGGTTAAAATAATTATCCATCTTCTATGTTGAAAAGAATCCAAATTATTTTCTTTTTACAGTTAAATACTGTGCTAAAATAATCAGCAAAACAGAAATAATACTTGAACAAAGTGTCTTCAGTAATATCATATGAAAATCAGAAAACCGCATAACTTCCACAGTAAAATACCACAGATGAAATACCATGGCTGCCAGACTTACATAACCTAAGTAAACACTCCTCCTCATGGAATAGATAGAAGGAGACTTCAAAACATCAAATCCTTCACGAGGCTCTATCACTTTCAATAAATAAGGACGAAAATAACCCAAAACAACCATTGCAGAAGCGTGCATACCGGGAGTGCTTTTAAATATATCAACCGTCATTCCGATAAGGAATGCCAGCAACATTAGTGCCCCATTTGAAACAGTAAGCGGCAGCATTAAAACAAAAAGAAAATACACAGATGGTATAATGAATTGACTGACATACCCTAAGCTAATTTGGTCTACAACCAAAACTTGAAGCAAAATAAGCACAAGAAACTGTAGCACATATTTAACAATCGAATTCATCTTAATTTTGCTTGCTTTTTAAATCTTCGAATTCCTGTTTCAATACATTATCTACTACTAGAACATTATAAACGCTGGAAAAATCTTCAGCTAAATTTATTCTAACCTTTAAATACACATCTCCTGGAATATCTTCTACAGACAAAACGTACCCAACCATTTCACCCATAGGAAACAGTCCATTTGAACCGCGGGTAAGAATTTCGTCCCCGGGACTCACCTCCACATAACTGGGTATATCGACTACCGTAGCTGTTCTCCAATCATCGGACTGCGTCCACTTTACAAATCCAAAACTTTTTGATTTTTCATGTATTACTTCCAAAACAAAATCTTCATGTATAATCGGTTTTACGTAGGTATAGTATTCCGAACTACTCGTAGTAATACCAACAATGCCTTTTGTTCCAATTACACCCATCTCCGGTTTAACTTTGTCATTTGCTCCTTTATTTATCGTAACACTATTTTTTCTTCCGTTTTTAAAACTACTTATTACTTTCGCATTTAAAAAATTAAACTGTTGTAAACAATTTGTATCTCGATGGTAAGCAAACTGATCTTTTGTTAAAGTGTTTTTTCTGGCAAGCTTTTTCTTTAATTCTGCATTTTGAATCCGAAGTTTTTCTACTTCGGAAGACAAATGAAAATACCCTGACACATTTGAACTTGCTTCATAAATTCCTCCTGCAATGATATTCGATGAATTGGCAAATGAAACATGGTGGTATGAATTTACACTTGAAAACAAAAAGACAAAACAAATAAGTTGAAATCCAAGAAATAGAAAGAATGAACTATACTTCTGTATAAACTTGAATAAGTTATTCATTCCCTATAAAGATTATATTATTGCTTAAGCTTTGATTAAGAATTGAAATTTTTCTAAGTTTTTTAATGCAATTCCTGTTCCACGAGCAACCGCTCTTAGCGGATCTTCAGCAATATGAACAGGAAGCTTTGTTTTTAGAGAAATACGTTTATCCAGACCTCTTAACATTGAACCTCCTCCAGCTAAATAAATACCTGTTTTGTATATGTCAGCGGATAATTCAGGAGGCGTCATTTCAAGTGCACTTAAAATTGCATCTTCAATTTTGGTAATTGACTTGTCTAATGCGTGAGAAATTTCTTGGTACGAAACATAAATTTCTTTGGGTATCCCGGTCATCAAATCTCTCCCTCTAACCGCATAATCGTCTGGCGGAGTATCTAAATCAGGAATTGCAGAACCGACTTCAATTTTGATTTGCTCTGCAGTTCTCTCTCCAATTAATATATTGTGCTGCCTTCTCATGTATTCTTCAATATCCGAGGTGAAATCATCTCCGGCCACACGAATAGATTTGTCACAAACAATCCCTCCTAAAGCAATTACTGCAATTTCAGAAGTGCCACCTCCTATATCAATAACCATGTTGCCCATAGGTTCTTCCACGTCAACACCTATTCCAATGGCTGCAGCCATTGGTTCGTGAATTAAGTAAACCTCCTTACCACCTGCATGCTCTGCAGAATCAATTACAGCTCTTTTCTCTACCTCAGTAATTCCGGAGGGTATACAAATTACCATGCGCAAAGAAGGTTGAAAAAACCTTCCGGTTTTTATCATTTTTATCATCCCCCTAATCATGTGCTCTGCCGCTTGAAAATCTGCAATTACTCCATCCTTCAGAGGCCGAATTGTTTTAATATTATCATGCACCTTTCCATGCATTAACTGAGCCTTTCTTCCAATTGCAATAATCTTACTTGTTGTTCTATCCATCGCAACGATAGAAGGCTCGTCTACAATGACCTTATCATTATGAATAATAAGTGTGTTGGCCGTTCCTAAATCAATTGCAACTTCCTGCGTGAAAACACTAAATAACCCCATCCTTCTTTTTATATTTTAGTATAAACAAACAACATTTTATTTGAAGCTGTTAATATAATTATTTAATCGCTAACTGCAATCTATTATTAGTGTTTAAAATGTCTATTTCCGGTAAACACCATAGAAATATTATTATTATTGCAGTAGTCTATTGACAATGCATCCTTAATAGATCCTCCTGGCTGAACTACAGATGTTATGCCTGCTTTCCCTGCAATCTCTACACAATCAGGAAAAGGGAAAAATGCATCCGATGCCATGACAGCTCCGATTAAATCAAAGTTAAAGGACTCTGCCTTGTGAATTGCTTGACGCAAAGCGTCAACGCGCGATGTTTGCCCAGTACCACTTGCGAGTAGCTGCCCGTTTTTAGCTAATACAATTGTATTAGATTTTGTATGTTTCACCAATTTATTAGCAAATTCTAAATCCAATAGCTCCTGTTCTGTTGGATACGTTTTTGTTTTTGGTTCAAAATTTTCTTTCTTATCTGTAATCAAATCTTTTTCTTGATATAAAAACCCGTTTAGTAATGTTCGCACTTGCGAATTAGGCAACTTCACTTGTTTTTGAATCAATATAATTCGATTCTTTTTCTGCTTCAATACATTTAAAGCTTCATCCGAATATGAAGGCGCGATAACAACTTCGCAAAACAGTTGATTCACCTCATTAGCTGTGTCAATGCCAATCTCTCTATTGGCAATTAATATTCCTCCGAAAGAAGAAACAGGATCCCCGGCTAAGGCATCTTTGTAGGCTTCCACCAATGAGCTTCTAGTTGCTAGGCCACAAGCGTTATTGTGCTTTAAAATTGCAAACGTTGGATCTTCGCCCTGAAAATCATGCATTAACTGAACAGCAGCGTCAACATCTAACAAGTTATTATATGAAAGCTCTTTTCCGTGCAGTTTAGTAAATAACTCATCAAGGTTTCCATAAAAAATTCCTTTTTGATGGGGATTTTCACCATACCTTAAAACTGAAGACTCCTGGACACTTTGCTTCCAAATAGAATCATCTTCCCCTCTGAAGTAGTTAAATATATGTGTATCGTAATGCGAAGAAATATTAAACGCATCTTTTGCGAAAACTTCTCTATCCTTTAAACTCGTAACACCTTCCTTGTTATTCAAAATATTTAATAATGGTAAATACTGTTCTTTTGACGGAACAATAACAACATCTTTATAGTTTTTGGCAGCTGCCCGAATAAGAGAAATGCCGCCTATATCTATTTTCTCAATTATATCTGCATGGTCAGCACCTGACGCAACAGTATCTTCAAAAGGATATAAGTCAACAACCACTAGATCTATTTCAGGAATTTCGTATTCTTCCAATTGAGCAACATCACTGTCCAATTCTCGCCTGCTTAATATCCCCCCAAATACTTTTGGGTGAAGCGTTTTTACTCTCCCACCTAAAATCGACGGATAACTCGTCAAACTCTCAACCGGAATGACATTAACTCCTAACTCCTCAATAAAGCTTTGTGTACCACCTGTTGAATAAATCGTAACATTCAAAGCATCTAATTTATTAATAATCGGCTCCAAGTTTGACTTGTCAAAAACGGAGATTAACGCACTTTTTATTTTTTTCTCAGCACCCATTGTAAATAGCTATTTTGATCTAATTATTTAATAGTTGCAATTTTACTAAGAATCTACCGAAATTCAAGAGTGTAAAAGCCCTTTGTTCATAACTAAAAACGAATGTTTAAAACACCACTGTGGTAGGGTGAATTTCTTTTATTTTGACCTATACTTTTTGTACATTTTTATCCCCAACATTAAGAGAATTGCAACACCAAAAAACCCAACAACTCCGTAAACCCAATTGAGGCTGTCTTTTAGCTCAATAATAAAAACAATAGCCACCAAAAACAAGGTTGCTACTTCGTTCCAAATTCGCAACTTACCAGAAGTATAACTCCCTACTTCTTTTTGCAAATTAGAAAACACTTTATGACAAATAAGATGATAAATCAGCAGCAAAAAAGCAAATGTAAGTTTTACATGCATGTAACCAAAATCTAATAATTCAGGCTTCAGAATCAACATCCATGTTCCAAAAATAACGGTAAGAACCATAGCGGGCCAAGCAATAATATACCAAAGACGTTTTTGCATTATTTTATATTGATTTTGCAAAATCAACTTTTCTTCAGTTTCTTTTTTCGCGGCCTCAACATGATAAATAAACAGTCTGACTATATAGAATAAACCAGCAAACCAACTTACCATAAAAATAATATGCAAAGACTTTATAACGTTATAACTGTCATTCATTATAGGCAAATGTAATACACGCTTTTCAATTAACTTTCAGTAAGCACTCATTTTTCTATAAAAAAGATCCACAAGCCCCATATTTTAAGCATATTTATATTACTAATCATGTTATTTTTATATGTCAACTACTAATTGTATATTCGCGCACTTAAATTTTAAAAGAAATGGCGTTAATTGGAAAAATTAGATCAAATCAAAAAATCCTAATCGTATTCATAGGACTAGCAATGGTATTATTTGTTGTTGATCCACAAACTCTTTTTGGAGGTGGCTCTAGAGGAGAGCAACCTATAGGTGAGATTTTTGGTAACCAAATCATGGATAGTGATTGGAAATATGACAATAGAGTTGAAGTTGCATCATATAACTATAGAGGACAGAAACAACAATATGGACAAGACCCTATTCTGACCGAGCAAGAATCCGAGCAAATAAAAAATCAAGTTTGGAGTCAAATGATTTTAGACACTTTGTATGGCGCTGAATTAGAAAAGTTAGGAATAGCTGTTTCTCCGGGAGAGTTAAATGAAAGCTTACTATACGGAATGAAACCGGCTACTTTTCTTCAAAGTCAGTTTTCTTATGGGAGAATGAATCCGGAAACCGGACAGGAAGAAAATAAAGTGTTTGTTCGTGATTCTTTGATTAAAAGATTAAATCTTCTTATTAATGGGAGTAACCTTGAAAATAAACAACAATTAAAAAGTCTAGAAGACCAATTGACCAAAGAAAGAATTCGTGAAAAATACCTAGGAATGGTTAAGTAT
>JAQWQH010000124.1 GCA_029244805.1 Flavobacteriales bacterium | reverse complement strand
TCTATTAAAATTATAACCAGCTATTTATTATTGTTTAAAAAGCAAGTTTAATAAAGCTTGCCATTTTCTAAAGCAAATTAAAACTGTCTAGCTTGAACCGTAAAGCTTCCAGAAACGTTTATATCTTTATTGGTTCCTGTTACTCTTGAAAAATTCCCTGGTATTCAAATTCGGGTTTATTTTTTCCTTTTAAAGGAAGGTGTCAAGGTGCCAAGTCGTCCAAATAAATCCAATGTCTTTTTAAACGTGTCCAGGAAAAGCGTCAATATTAAGATTACAGTCATAAACCATATTACCAAAATATTAGCAGAAAATGTATCAAAGTAGACACCGAAAAGCTTTTTCTTAGGAGCATAAAAATGTGCTTTTAAATAATCGTAATCATAAGGCTCTAAATAAATAGGGTATGACTTTTGAATCACATAATTATTGTCTTCATCTGTCACCTCAAATGAATTAGTATTGGTAACAACATCCTCTAATGCACTATTTTTGTATTTATAAATAAACTGGTGAAAAGATTCTTCTTTCAGTTTAGTCATAAATTTACGCAGTTTTTTATGCTGTTTTTTGTCAATTATATTTTCACTTCTCGCTTTATCTAAAAGAGCAATATATTCTGCGCTAGGCTTCATGAAAGTCTTTTCTACACTATCTTTTTTATCTTCAAAGGCCTTATATCTTCTTTTGTATCGTTCTTTAGCGGTAGCGAGGTATTTTTTAATCTCAGCATAAGCCTCCTCGTTAAATTTGTTTAAGGTAAGATTAGCTATAGTTGCATCGGTCACTTTGATTTTTTTCGAGTGCCTATTTTCTTTTTCAATTTCATTTTTTAGAATGTGAATACTCCTTTCCATTGAAATTTTCTTCTCTGGATTATCGTTTTTAGAATTGACATATCCATTAATGTTCTCTAGTTTTGCATCAAGGTTACTAACCCATTTATCCTTTTTCCAATTAGAAAATTTCATTTCTTGGTTATACTCATAGAAATTCTTTTCGTATTCATTCTCTTTAAATTGGGTAACAGCTAGAGCTTCATAAGCCCATCTCGAAGCCATGACGTTGCCTATCCACGGTACGTGTGATTTAGAAGAAAATACAGGGTTTAGTTTGTCAAATTGAACTAATATCCCACTAAATAGTAATTGCGGTATTATTAATATTGGTATTAAAATATAAATTACTTTAACTGAATTAAACGTAGCAGAGATATTGAGCCCTAACAAGTTAGCAAAGCAAGATACAGAAAAGAGTATCATCCAGTAGACAAACGTCATTCCTTCAATACCTAATACTGAATTACCTACTAAAACGTAAAAGATGGATTGTATGGCGGAAATTAAAAACATAATAAAAATCTTGGAAAACAAGAAACTGCCTTTACTTAGGTTCAAGAATTTCTCTCTTTTAAGAATTTTTAAATTTCCTATGATCTCCTCTGCACTTGTTGTTAGCCCGATAAAAAGCGATACAATTATTGAAATGAATAAAAACTGAGGTAAATTTTCACTGGTATAAAAGGTGTACTCTTCATTCCCATCAGATGTACTAAAATACTTCATAAAAAACCCAAGAATTCCAGCTAAAGCCGGGGCTTCGAAGAGTGTTATGGCCATGTATTGAGCGTTTGTCAATTTAGCTTTCACGTCTCTAATGAAAAATATAGCAGCTTGTTTAACTTTTCCCGGAATCTTAAAGATGCTTTCAGGCATTTCATCCGCGTCTTCGATGTCAACTTGCTTGCTAGCAATAAGCTCAATATAATGTTTGTTCCATTCTATAGGAGAGACTTTTCTATGGGATGTTAAATTACCATATTCATCTACTACTTTAGAGTCAATTATGTTAAAAATTTGTTCTGGGTTTACATTGCCACAAGTAATACATTCACTTTCTTCAGAATTTACATGTTGTACTAGTCGTTTGAAGTAAATAACGGCGTCAACAGGATTGCCGTTATAAATAGGATATCCACCTCTGTCTAAAATAATTAATTTGTCAAACATTTTAAATATGTCTGATGATGGTTGATGTATTACGACAAAAATTAATTTTCCTTTTAGAGATAGTTCTTTTAAAAGGTCCATTATGTTTTCAGAATCTCTGGAAGATAACCCGGAAGTAGGCTCATCTACGAACATTATAGAAGGCTCTCTAATGAGTTCTAAGGCAATATTTAATCTTTTTCTTTGTCCGCCACTGATTGTCTTTTCAAGGGGACTGCCTACTTTTAAATCCTTAGTTTCATAAAGACCAATAGATTTTAGCGTTTGAACACAAAGCTTGGCAATTTGTGAATCGCTGTAATTCCCAAAACATAGTTTAGAATTGTAAAAAAGATTTTCAAATACAGTTAATTCTTCAATTAGTAGATCATCTTGTGGTACAAAACCAATTACTCCTTCTAATTCTTTTTTGTCTTTGTGAAGGTCAATTCCGTTTACCTCTACACAGCCTATAGTAGGTGAGTAGTTGCCATTTAAAATATTTAGAAGAGTAGACTTGCCCGCTCCAGATCCTCCCATAATGCCGAGAAGACGACCACTTTCTTCATGTAAAGTAAAATCTTGCAAACCTATATTCCCCCCTTTAAAATGGTATTGAATGTTTTTTGCTTTGAAAGAAATCTTTTTAGAAGATTTATCACTTAAAAATTTACCAATTATGTCACTGTAATATATCGGCTGAACTCTTGAGCTTCTCAAGGAAGATCCTTGCGTCAATACCTGCACTCTGTCTTGTGTTATAATTTGTCCGTTTAGATAAAGGACGTCTGTTCCGTAATAACGAACAAAGTAGGTGTTTACGGATTGTACTCGAATAACTCTTAAAAAACCTGCAATACTCTCTGAGTAAATGTGTTTCGAATTTTTAAGTTTAGACTCTTGTGAGTTGTTAATAACCAAGCAAACTTCTTTGTCCAAAATAGCAGATTCATCTGCATTTACAAAAGCTAAGCAATCATTAAATTCTTCTTTGAGAATGTTAAATGTTTCCGCAACCGTTGTAGCAAATTCTAACTCTTGCTCCGTAACTATATCGTTTGCATAAATAAACTCGAGAATACGAATAAGTACAATTATTTTTTGACGCTGCGTTAGTTCCTCATTAATTTGTGTACAGATTCTTAGTACCTTAACCGAGTTTACTGAAGTTCTTTTTCTTTTGCCTACCTTTTTACTTGATTTTCCTTGATGAGAAAGTAAAAACTCATCAAATAGCGAAATATATTCTTTAATTAATTCTTGATTCAGTTCCTGCCGAAGAAATTGTCGTACAATTTTACGTCCACCGACATCATAATTGACTTCACCAGTTACTTCGTTTAATTCCCCTTTTGCGATTATTGCAAAAAGTTGCATTAAGGCTTTGAGTATTCTTTCGCTCATTTATTGATGGAATTACTGAAGTTTAAAAGTTTGTATTGGAACTTCAATAATAATTTATTTTCTTTTTTCGAATCCAATCATCATGATTGCACAACCTGAAAGTTTTTTATTCATATCTAATCTTGCTTCAACGTAGCAATCAATGGTACTTTCAATTTTAAAATCCCAATAAGGTGCATTGTTGTAATCTTTATTGGAGAATAGTAAATTCCTACTTGTATCGTAAATTTCAAAAATTAAGAAATTTTCAGCTATTCCCGCAGAAGCTGCTATTCTATAAGTAGATCCGCCATATAACGTTACCTCAAATTCAGAGACTTGGTCTTCATCTAAAAAAGTTCTATAAACTTGACCATCAGAAATGAAAATTCTATTCAACTCTTTATCTTGGCTCGTGTTTAAATAAGAGTTTGTTACATTACTAATTGAGTCACAAGTAATTTGTCCAAAAACAGAGGGACCAATAAGGAATGTAACAGCGATAAGGGTTAATTTAAATAGTTTCATAGTTATTCAACGATTTCAGTTCTTATTGATTTGATTTTTGCGATAATTGCTTCTAAATCTCCATCTGCAATCTCTACAGTGTGTTTACTTTTAATTGTTGTCTCTTTCTTAGAAGCGTCAGTGGATGAAGGAATGTATTCATAGGAATATTTAATCTCCTCAAAAATACTATACAAATCTTCCAGCTCATTAATTAAATCTTCATAGTCAGTATCAGTATTATATTGACCTAACATTGCAATTAAACTTGCTAACGGCTTCTTTTGATCACCCAATCTTTCTATTAATAAAGGGTTGTTTGAAGAGATAGCAGCATCTGCTGCAATGTAAATAGATTCAATCCAGCCACCAGCAAGGACAAGGGCAGCTACATCATTTTTGTCATTATCCTTTAGGTAGTTGTCAGAGCTTCTATAAGCGTCTGAAACAAATACTAGCATTGAGTCTTGGTTACCAATATTGGAACTAAATCTGTCCGCTAATTGTTCGTCAAAAGCACCTTCAAGTCCCAATTCTTTGGAAAGACCTCTAACAGATTTCAAGTATCGAAGAGCCCCATCCGTTTGCTCGTAAATAGTTAAATAACCTAAGTCAGCTCCATAAACACCAAGATTTAGGGCTTTTGAGAAGTTGGAAGAATAGTTCATTGCATTGTCTGCTGGATTAACATAATCCGAGTTAAAAGGAACTCCAATATCTTTTATTAGAAAAGCTGTTTGAACAGGAGAAGGAATAGAGAATATTTGATCACCAATCAGAAAGATACTTTCGTCAGGGTTTGTTACAGAATCTTTCTGATTTGCAACCTCTCCCGAAGTATCACCATCGTTATTGGTCTCACTTTCTGTTCCACACCTCCACATTAGCATTGTTACTGAGAATAGAGATGAACCTATAATGAATAATTTAAGTTTGTTTTTCATTTGTACTATTTTGTTCTACAACATTAATATTATAAGCCAAAGAAAACAATAATGGGGGTAACATCCAAAATATATTTTCTTTTATTTTGAAGTTAAATAAAATTTCAAATTGATATAAAATTTTTTGACCTATTTGATTACTTATCGAATTGCTAAATTTAGCATTAATATATTAAATTTACAGGGTAGTTTGTTTGTGGTTATTAGTATTAATTTATAGTTTATATAGTAGTTTTTAAGTAATTAATATATAGTGTATTATGAACTATTTATTTATCAAAAATTGTTTATTGAGACATTAAATTTGTCTAATGTGTATTTTGTTTTTCGTACATTGTCAAAAATCGATATTTTCACGGAGTATTTTGATTAAAAGATGTTGATAAAAACGACGCTATGGTGAAGGTTAATAAAATTGCTGTTTTCACTTCAGGAGGGGATGCTCCTGGAATGAATGCTTGTATAAGAGCGATTGTTCGTAAAGCAATCCACAATAATGTTGAAGTGGTCGGAGCATTGCGGGGCTATGATGGTATAATAAATAATGATTTTGTAGAATTGGATAAATCTTCCGTGGGAAACATCATTCAAAAAGGGGGCACTATTTTAAAAACCGCGCGAAGCATGGATTTTATTACAGCTAGTGGTAGGAAGAAAGCTTTTGATAGTATTCAGAAAAACAATATTGATGCTGTCGTTGCCATTGGTGGCGATGGCACTTTTTGCGGGGCCTCTGTTTTTACGAGTGAATTTGGTGTTCCAGTAATTGGGATTCCAGGAACTATAGACAATGATTTATTTGGGACAGACGATTCAATTGGATACGATACTGCTTTGAATACAATAGTGGCTGCAGTGGATAAAATTAGAGATACAGCAAATAGTCATGATCGCTTATTTATTGTTGAAGTAATGGGCAAAGATGCCGGGTTTATTGCTCTGCGAAGTGGAGTTGCAGTTGGAGCTGAGGCTATTCTAGTTCCGGAAACGAAAACTTATATAGATCATTTGTTAAACAAGCTTGGTGAGGAAAGAAGGAAAAGTAAATCGGGAAGTATTGTTGTCGTTGCGGAAGGCGATGGATATGGTGGAGCGTATAAAGTAGCAGATGCTGTCAGGGAAAGATACCAACATTTCGATATCCGCGTTTCAATTTTAGGACATGTTCAAAGGGGTGGCAATCCCTCAGCATTTGACAGAGTTCTAGCCAGTCGACTAGGAGCAGGTGCTGTAGAGGCTTTATTAGAAGGGAGAAAAGGTGCTATGATTGGATTAGTTAATAAAAAGTTAGTATATACGCCTTTTGAAAAGGCGGTTAAACATCATAAAGAATTAAATAAACAATTACTTTCGTTGGCTGAAATTCTAGCACTTTAATTTTTTTTTGTAAGGTTGTAAATGGAGCGTGAAACAATATTCATAGATGTGATTCTTCCTTTGGCGGTGCCAAATTTGTATACTTATCGTATTCCCTTTGAATTGAATGAATTTGTTTGTGTCGGTCAGCGCGTTGTTATTCCTTTTGGCCGCAGCAAATTGTATACTGCAATTGTTAAGAAGATTCACAATACGCCACCTAACTATACAACTAAATATATTGAGTTTATTCTGGACGAGGAGCCCGTAGTAACTGATATACAGCTAAAACTTTGGGATTGGATTTCGGAACATTATATGTGTCATATAGGCGAGGTTATGTTGGCTGCTTTGCCAAGTAGCTTGAAACTAGCAAGCGAAACTAAGGTGCTTGTTAATGATCGTTTTCAAGGAGAATTATCCAGTCTCAGTGATCAGGAATACTTAATTAAGGAGGCTTTAGATTTAAGGTCTGTATTGAGCTTAGGAGAAATAGGAGAAATATTGGATATAAAAACAGTATACCCGATTGTCAAGAAGCTCATCGATAAAGGCGTTGTGGTAGCCGAAGAAGAATTAAAAGAAAGTTACCGCCCTAAAAAAGAAAAGTATATTGAATTAGCAAAAGAATATCAAAATGAGGACAAGATGGAGTGTCTTTTTGATGAGCTGAAAAGGGCCGTAAAACAGCAGGAACTTCTTCTGTTATACTTACAGATGAGTAATTACTTTGCGGATAAAGTGGAGGTTAAAAAAACGGATTTATTAAAAAAAGCTTCCAGCTCTTCAGCAGTATTTAAAGGATTGTATGAAAAAGGAATTTTAACTGAATATACTCAAGAAATAGGTCGTTTTAAAGCATATGATGGTGCAAGAAATGATACGAAAGAATTGTCTGATGCACAAAAATTAGCTTTATCGAGTGTTGTGAAATCTTTTAAGCATAAGAATATTTGTTTGTTGCATGGGGTCACTGGTAGTGGTAAAACGGAAGTCTATGTAGAACTTATAAACAAGCACATTGCAAAAGGCGAGCAAGTTTTGTATTTGTTACCTGAAATAGCACTTACTACTCAAATGATAAATCGTTTGCGTAAATATTTTGGAGACAAAATAGGGATATATCATTCAAAATTTTCACCCAATGAAAGAGTTGAAGTTTGGAATGCAGTTTTAAAAAATAAATTACATAAATATGATGTTCTTTTAGGTGCAAGAAGTGCTGTTTTCCTTCCTTTCAATAATTTGGGACTTATTATAGTTGATGAGGAGCACGAAACATCTTTTAAGCAGCATGATCCTGCACCAAGGTATAACGCTCGAGACACAGCCTATGTTTTAGCGAAAATGCACGGAGCAAAGGTACTACTAGGTTCTGCTACTCCCTCCATTGAAACCATGTACAGTGCAAAACAAGGGAAGATAGGTTTGGTTGAAATGAAGAAACGGTTTGGTAATATGCAATTACCTGAAATCCTATGCGCAGATATTGGTGAGCATAAGAAAAAGAAAAAAATGCATGGAATATTCTCTGAGTTTCTAATTAAAGAAATGAAAGATTCTCTAGCACGAAAAGAACAAATTATACTATTCCAAAATAGAAGAGGATATGCTCCTAGATGGACTTGTGAAGTTTGTGGATGGGTTCCAATGTGTACAAGATGTGATGTAAGTTTAACCTATCATAAATACACACATAAACTAAATTGTCACTATTGTGGATATACAATAAGTCCTCCTAATAAATGCGA
>JAQWQH010000118.1 GCA_029244805.1 Flavobacteriales bacterium | reverse complement strand
GGAAATTTAGTCGTTTGGGAACCAGTTCAAACGACAGGAGTTGATTATTATAATGTATATAAAGAGAGTTCTCAAAGTGGATTGTACTATTTAATTGGGGCAACTGATGCTGATAGTTTAAGTTTTTACCACGACGTTAATTCTGATCCGCACATTCGTTCATGGAGATATAAAATTGCTTCAGTTGACGATTGTGGAAATGAGTCTGACTTAAGTGATGAGCATAAAACAATCCACTTAACTTCAAATTTAGGCGTTGGGAATGTGGTTAATTTAATTTGGGATAACTATGAAGGATTTAGTTATTCTACTTTTTATGTGAATAGATACCATCCAACCACAGGCTGGATGGTTATAGATTCATTAGGAGCGAACTTAAATTCATATACTGATGTTACACCTCCAAGTGATAGTAACTTAGTTTATCAGGTAACAATTAATGCACCGGGGTTATGTTCTGCTCAAAAAGCACAAGATCATAATACTACTCGTTCAAATAGAGCTTCAATTAATGCTCCAGAAGAGGAGACGGAGACGGAAAATCCAGATGCTGTTGAAGAGTCATTGGCGGGAAAAATTGGGATTATGCCAAATCCTACAAATGGGGTGTTTACATTGTATTTTGATGGCCATGCTTCGGAAAGGAGTATAGAAATTTTTGATCTACAAGGTAAGCGACTTGCAAACAAATTGTGCGCAAAAGAGAACAAAACGATTGGTTTTGATGTTTCCAAATTTGAAACGGGAATGTATTTGATTAAAATATTTTCAGATAAAGAGTTGAAGACTTTAAGGTTAGTTAAACAATAGTTTCTAAAGTTTATCTTAGATAATTAAGAAAAAATAAAATCGTATTAGCTAACTTTTCAAGAGCTTTTACGTCTACATAAAAACGAAATAAATATAACATCTATGAAAAAATATTTGTACTCTTTTCTGGTCTTGATGCTTAGTGCTCAAGTAAGTGCTCAACTAGCTTTTGACTATGTTGAGTCATATGATGTCAGTTGTCATGGAGAATGCCAAGGCTATATAAGTATAGCGGTTACTGGAACTTCAGGACCTCACGAGTATAGCATAGACGGAGGCTCCACTTACATGTCTCAAAATAGTTTTGACAATTTATGTGCCGGTTCATACCATGTTTTTGCTCAGGACCCGCAGATTTCGGGTGAAATTATAGATACAATATTGGTAATTACAGAGCCTGCTTCGATCGGAATTTCAAATGCTAATTTCTCTAATGTTTCTTGTGATAATAGTTGTGACGGATCTATTGATATAACAGTTGTTGGAGGTACCGCTGTTTCAGGGTATTATTATTTCTGGACAGATGGATCTCAAATTAATTCTTTTCCAAATAGTAATGTACTCACTGGACTATGCCCTGGCTCTTATGAGTGTATCGTCTCTGATGATAATGAATGTTACTCGGATACTATTTTTATCCAAATTAGTGCCCCTCCGGGAATTGGGTATTATTCAATTACTGAGAATGTTAGTTGTTATGGAGCTGGTGATGGTGTTATCACATTTATGAACCCTTCCGGAGGTCAGGGAGCGTCAGGAGGAACACCTTTTACTGGCAACAACTATCAATTTTCTGTTGATGAAGGTTTAACATTTCAAAGCTCACCTGAATTTACAAACTTGGTTCCTGGACTATATGGCTTAATCGTATTGGATTCATTGGGTTGTATTGCATCTTCTTCGCATGATATTTTTGAACCTGCTCCTATTAGTTTTTCGGTTTCTTCGTCGAGTCCTTCAGCTTGTAACGTTGCAGATGGATCATTTACTATTTCGGAGCTTATGCAAGATTCTTCCTACAATATTTTTTATACAGATCAAAATGGTAACCAGTCCCAAACAGGAGGCACAGCTAATATTAACGGTGAAATAACAGTTTCTGGCTTTTCTTCAGATGAAATTTCAGACATAATAGTCGGCCTGAATACTTGTTCTGCGTTTATGGATACGTTGATTTATTTAACTGCACCTACCTTTGGTTTTACAATGAACACAGCTTCAGCTTTAGTTACCGATGCTTCTTGTACAAATACAGATGGAAGT
Source organism: Flavobacteriales bacterium (assembly GCA_029244805.1). GTDB lineage: Bacteria > Bacteroidota > Bacteroidia > Flavobacteriales_D > Parvicellaceae > CALSMU01. The sequence goes on along the minus strand of JAQWQH010000118.1, from coordinate 536 downwards.
ATTACTGGAATTAGCGTTTCAGGCGGAACAGGCCCAGGAACTTATACATATAATTATACGGGAGGGGCATCTACTTTAGACTTATTTAATGCACCGCCGGGTTCTTATGTTTTAGCGGTTTCAGATACGAATGGTTGCGTAATTGAATCGCTCCCTTTTACGATAAACTCTACAATTTCAAATATTGTTCTTTCATCTTCATCTAGTTCTGCTACTTGTCATGGAAGCTGCGATGGATCAATTGAGTTATTTGCGTCTGGAGGTGATGGAAATTACTCATACATATGCAGTAATGGTATGCTAGGAGATAGTCTGTCAGATGTTTGTACTGGAACGCATACGGTTTGGGTTACGGATGGATTAGGTTGTCAAGCAGTTGATACAGTTTCGGTTTTGGAGCCAGCATTAATCATGAATACAATTTCTTCTGTTGCTCCTACTTGTGGATCCAATGATGGATCTGCGGAAGTTTCTGCAACTACAGGCGGTGTTACTCCTTATTCTTACCAATGGTCAAGTGGATCTACTTCAGAGTT
>JAQWQH010000229.1 GCA_029244805.1 Flavobacteriales bacterium | reverse complement strand
TATTTTGAATATTCAATAGATGGTGGAGCTTCTTGGCTTACAATAGAATATTTCGAGCCCAATACTACTGGCTGTATTAATTCTAATAATGCTGGTACCGGGTGTGATGGTAATTATACTGCGTGGGGTGAGTTTTGTTATCCAATTCCAGCTGGAGCCCAAACCACAAATACAATATTTCATTGGTTTCAAGATGGAAGTTCTGGAACAACGAACGACCATTGGGGAATAGATAATGTTACTATTACGGCACAAGGTTGCGGTTCTGCCTACTATGATTGGGATAATATTCCAGGAACAGTTGGACCGGCAGGAGATCCAGCCTCTCAAACAATAAATGTTGTTTCTGATACAACGCTAACCGTTTGTTATACCGATGGAGGTGGATTTAATTGTTGTGAATCGGTCACGATTACTGTTTTAGGAATGGGACTACCCACTATTAATACAACGGACGAAACATGTGATGGAGATAATGACGGAGTCGCCACGATAACCGCAAATGGAGGTTCACCTAATTATACTTTTATTATCACAAGTGGACCATCCTCACCTGCGAATCAAAATTCAGCATCGGTGGCGACTTATACTGGTTTGATTCCTGGCAATTATACGGTGGATATAACGGATAATGGAGGTTGTACTGTTTCAGATGCATTTACAATTAATGCTGGGCCTTCATGTTGTATAATGACAGTTTCTTCTGTTGTTGTAAATAATACGTGCAATCAAGTAAATGCTTCATGTAATGGTTCAGCTACAGCAAATCAGTTAGATGGTCAAGGAATTATTACATATCAATGGTTTGACGGAACAGGAAATCCAATTGCTGGCCAAACTGCTGCTACAGCTACAGGGTTGTGTGCTGGTAATTATTCTGTAGAAGTTACTGATGCTGTTCCATGCACAATTATAGAAAATATTGTTATAACAGAGCCGACAGCACTTCAATTTACATCTGTTACAATTGATGCAACTTGCGGTGCAAATAATGGTTCTCTTACACTAACAGGAAGCGGAGGAACAGCACCTTATCAATATTCTATTAATGGAGGGGCTTTGCAATCCAGTGGCTCTTTTCCTAATATACTTGGAGGCAGTTACACGTGTTTAGTTCAAGATGATAATGGTTGTCAATATACTGAAGTTGTAGTAGTCTCGAACTCAGTTGGGCAAACAATAACCTCAGTGGCATTAACGCAACCATTGTGCAACGGAGAAGCAAATGGAACTATTGTTGTAAATGTAACAGGGGGTTCTGCCCCGATTAACTATTCTATTAATGGAGGAGCAACGCAGACGTCCAATACATTTAGTGGTCTAGTGGGAAATACTTACAATATATTGACAGAAGATGCTTCTGGTTGCCAAGCTGTTGATATTGGAGTGTTAGTTGATCCAGATCTTATTGACTATACGGTCAATGCTGCTGATTTAGATTGTTATCAGGTTTGTGTTGGAGAATTAGATATCTTAAATATTACTGGAGGTGATGGAACGTATCAATATAGTAATGATGCAGGAGCATCTTTTGGATCAGTTTCCTCATTCACTAACCTTTGTGCAGGTAATTATGAAATTCAAGTACAAGACGGAAACGGCTGTACAGTGATTTCTCCAGAAGTAATTTCAGAACCACTCGAGTTAACTTGGACTTTCTCGTTTTCCGATCCAACATGTTTTGGCGGAGTCGATGGCTGGGCAAATGTAATTCCTGAAGGGGGCTCAGTTTCCGTTGGATATATTCATAATTGGACGCCGTCAAGTATTGCTTCAACATCAAGTCCATTTGCTCAAAATATCCCTTCTGGCAATTATTCTTTAACTGTTATAGATGATAATGGCTGTCAATTAGACACATCATTTGCTATAACGGACCCATCTCAAGTAGTTATCGATAATATCGCAATTAGCGATGAGGTTTGTTCAGGTGATTGTTCCGGTAGTATCGATATATCCTCAGTTAATGCAATTGATTTTGAAATCAATGGGCCAGGTGGATCCTCCACTAATGGAACAGGATTGTTTTCGAATTTGTGTGCAGGTTCCTATGATATTACTGTTTTGGACGTTAATAACTGTCCTGCTACTCAAACTGTTTCAGTTTCTGCACAAAATCCAATAAATATAACTACTTCGAATGACACTACAATTTGTATTGGAGGTAATGCCTCATTGAGTGTTAATGCCATTGGAGGCGTAGGTGCCTTAACTTATGTTTGGGATAATGGTTTGGCCAGTTTATCAGCTAATAATGTATCACCTTCTTCAGCTACAACCTACAATGTTTATGCAGAAGACGCTAACGGTTGTGTATCTTCAGTTGAGTCGATAGAGGTCTCATTAAATCCTCCTCTTTCGGTCTCAGCGTTGAGTGATCAATCAATTTGCGTGGGTGATAATGCTTCTATCAGTGCTATTGCAAATGGTGGGAATGGAGGTCCTTATACTTATTCTTGGGATCAAGGAATCGGTTCTGGGGGAATGCAAACTGTTGCTCCAACAGTAACTACTACCTATACTGTAACAGCTAATGATGGATGTGAAACACCAGCAGCTTCGGCGTCCATAACAATTACTGTAAACTTATTACCTTCCCCTAGTTTCACGCCAAATTTAACAGTTGGCTGTGTTCCTTTGGATGTTGAATTTACAGAAACTGTTTCTGTAGCAGGGTATTCTTGTTATTGGGATTTTGGGGATGGAAACGCTAGCACAAATTGTGGTATTGTTTCGAACCAGTTCACATCTGCTGGATGTTATGATGTAGAGCTTACTCTGACTTCTCTTGAAGGATGTGTAAATTCAATTACATACCCTAGTTTAGTATGTGTTCATGAGTATCCTGTTCCAGATTTTGAGTTCGGCCCACAACCAACAACTTTCATAGAATCCACCATATCTTTTTCAAATAATTCAAGTGAAAATGCAACTGATTTTTTATGGGAGTTTGGTGACATGGGGACCTTAGGAGCGGAAAATTCGGTTAATCCATCCTTTACTTTCGATAACCAAGTGCCCGGAACTTATCCTGTTTGCTTGACTGCAACTACTCAATATGGATGTATTGCTGATACATGCAATACGGTTGTCATTGATGATGTATTTTTAATTTATGTTCCCAATAGTTTTACGGTAGATGGAGACGGACTCAATGAAGAGTTTTTCCCTGTTATTAGTGGGTATGATCCGTTATCGTATCATATGTATATTTTCAATAGGTGGGGAGATTTAATCTGGGAAACGGGTCATTCTAAACCTAGGTGGGATGGTACAGATCAAACAACTGGAGTGGTTTCGCAAACAGGTGTATATGTATGGAAAATTATTGTAAAAGATAAAACATCTGGTGATCAGAAAGAGTTTGTTGGACATGTAACTTTATTGAGATAATATGAAAACAACGATATCAATATTTTCATTATTTCTTTTGACAATTGCTTCGGTTGCTCAGGAAAATTGGCAATTACTTAGAAGTGAAAATGGAATAGAAATATTTTATAAAAACCAAATGTGCGATCCTGAAGCAGGTTATGACCAAGAAAAAGTAATATTAAAAGTTGTAAATACGACAGCATTTGGTAAAACAATAGATTGGGATATTCACATGTGGTATAATGGGGTTTGTAAAACATGTGATGTAGAAACTGGAGAATATCATAAAACGTTATCTCTAGCTGCAAATGAAGAGCAGCAAGGAGGCTGTTCTATTTATAGTAATTTCGATTTATGTGTGTTTGCTCAATTTACAGATGTCAATTACACCAGAAATAAACAGGTGTTAACTAAATTTGAATTAGCTAATTTTCTAGTTGTGGATCAATAATGAAATTAAAATATTTATTATTTGTAAGGAGGCCAAGAGCCTCCTTTTCCGTATTTTAGATAAAAATTTTTGAGATGATAGAGAAAATTTCCTCATATAATGAATACATAACCGACTACAGAAAAAGTGTTGATAATCCTGAAGCGTATTGGGAAGAGATTGCGGAAACATTTACATGGAAAAAGAAATGGGATTCGGTATTGCATTCGGATTTTGATTCCCCTTCTGTTAAATGGTTTGAAGGTGGGCAATTAAATATTACGGAGAATTGTTTAGATAGGCACCTAGATAAAAGAGGAGATAAGGTGGCTATATTATGGGAACCAAATGATCCAAATGAAGAAGCTATTGAAATTACTTATTATCAGTTGCATGAAAAAGTTTGTCAAGCAGCTAACATGCTGAAAAATAATGGAGTTCAAAAAGGAGATCGTATTTGTCTATATATGCCGATGGTTCCAGAATTGGCAATTGCAGTTTTAGCATGTGCTCGAATTGGCGCGATTCATTCGGTTGTTTTTGCTGGGTTTTCTGCTAAAGCTTTAGCAGACAGAATTAATGACGCAAATTGTAAAGTATTGTTAACTGCTGACTTTGGTTTAAGAGGCGCAAAGAAAACCCCTTTGAAAGAGATTGCAGATGAGGCGTTAAAATCTTGTTCAACGGTAGAAACTTGCGTTGTTTACAAAAGAACCGAGGTTGACATAAATATGGATTCACCCCGAGATGTCTGGTGGCACGATGAAATGAATAACTCAGATTTGGACTGTGAAGGTACAATAATGAATTCAGAAGATGAATTGTTTATTCTTTATACATCCGGTTCTACAGGAAGTCCAAAAGGAGTAGTGCATACAACTGCTGGATATATGGCTTATACTGAGTATTCCTTTAGAAACGTATTCCAATATGAAGAAGATGATATTTATTGGTGTACAGCAGATATTGGTTGGATAACGGGTCATTCGTATATTATTTATGGCCCTTTATTAGCTGGGGCAACCACTGTAATGTTTGAAGGTGTACCCACCTACCCGGATGCTGGGCGTTTCTGGGAAATAGTTGAGAAACATAAAATAACATTGTTTTATACAGCGCCCACAGCTATTAGAGCATTGCAGGCATGTAGTTTGGATTTAATAGAGAAGTCTGATATTAGTTCATTGCGTGTCTTAGGTTCTGTAGGTGAGCCAATAAATGAGGAAGCCTGGCACTGGTATAACAAAAACATAGGTAAAGAAAAATGTCCCATCGTAGACACCTGGTGGCAAACAGAAACTGGAGGAATTATGATTTCTCCATTAGCAGGAATTACACCATTGAAGCCAACCTTTGCTACCCTTCCTTTGCCGGGAATACAGCCCTGTTTGGTAGATGCTGAAGGTAAAGAGATTCCTGGAAACGATGTGTCAGGAAATCTGTGCATAAAGTTCCCTTGGCCTTCAATGATTCGAACTATTTGGGGCGATCATGAAAGATGTAAACAGACCTATTTTTCCACTTACAAAGGTATGTACTTTACTGGAGATGGTTGCCGCAGAGATAAGGATGGAATGTATAGGATCACTGGAAGAGTAGACGACGTAATCAATGTTTCTGGCCATAGAATTGGAACTGCCGAAGTTGAGTGTGCAATCAATACACATCCAAATGTAATCGAGTCAGCGGTAGTTGGATATCCGCATGAAATTAAAGGTCAAGGAATTTATGCTTATGTTATTTGTGATGCAGAAATGGATATTGAGTTGGAAAGAAAAGCAATATTAACGCAAGTTATCAAGGAAATAGGCCCAATAGCAAAGCCAGATAAGATTCAGATTGTGAGCGGTTTGCCGAAAACTCGTTCGGGGAAAATAATGAGAAGAATTCTTCGGAAAATAGCAGAGGGAGATACGTCAAACTTGGGGGATACTTCTACTTTGTTAGCTCCTTCTGTTGTGGATGAAATTAAAGAAGGCGCATTGTAATATTTCCCGTATTTTTGAAAAAAGTAATTTTATGAGTCAAATAGTAAATTATTTCGTGATAGCGATGTTGGTTGGTGGCATCTTACCATCTTGTGGCGAAAAAAGCTCAGCTGATAATGGAACAGAGACTACTGAGCTTGCCGCGGATATTACCCAACTAACAGATGAACAATATCCAGATAATAATGATATTGAAAGCCGTAGTGAATTGTGGAATACATATGAGCATGCAAAGGTAGAGGTTGTAAGAAATGGTGGAAACGACTTTACGTTGGTGTTTTTACCAACAAATGCTAAAAGTGATACTATTTTTATAGAACACATTAATATACTGGCATGGATTCCAACGATTCCATCGCATGCAGCAAAGGATGAATATTTAAAGCATATTGGAATTATTAACGCCGAATGGAATAGACAACAAGTCCGATTTGATAAAGGTGCTTTTAGAGTTTCTTCAGATAATGAAGAAGGAACAAAAACAGTCAGAATTGACCTAGCTAGAAATTGTTTAAATTCCTATGCATGGGAGATCATTACTTACACCGAAGAGCAAGGACAACAAAAATCGATGTATCATGGATGGTTTGATTTTCCAAAAGCAATGTATCGAGAATTATTTGATGAGGTAAACCACGGGGTAGTAACATTTGCAGAATACAAAAATCATTTAGAAGGCTACACACATCCAAGAAAGGAAGTTGTGAATTTAAATGTTCTCAGAACAGTGGACAATGAATATGAAGTTGCATTTGAGGATTTTAGACATGCTTTTTACCCAATGACGGGTGCCAGGAAATCAAAGTACAAGAATATTGTTTATCCGGAAAAACCAACTTCAATTGAGCAAATGCTGAACGATTCAACATGTTACTCAACTTTTCAATGGCCCGGTAGGTACGATACTAAAGATCCACGCGCTTCTACTTTAAGTATGTTAGGTATTCCCAAAAAAGTAATCATAAGAGAAACAACCTCTAAAAATACAGCAAAAGAAAAATGCTATGAGTTTGATGTGATGTTTGCTCGTAATACAGATACAACCTATTTAACGAGAATAGTTATTGGTGGAGTTCGTGATTCGGACTTGAAACAGCTAGATTTAATGGATTACAATGGAGGTTTTAAAATGCCAATGGGAATTGGAAATCATCCCTTTTATGAAAAACAAGAGAAAGCTCAAAAAAATACAAGTAAAGAAAATCCATATTATGGCTTTATTATAGATTCTGAAGGGAAATGGGTAGATAGTCACTTTTTTGGAGTTGACGGGCCATTATTTCACATGGATTTGGATGATCAAGATGTATTACATTATTGGCTATTGTCATTCGAGCGTCACGCTATGGTAACACATTTGACATTTAATTTGAAGAAAGAGAGAGCTCTTAAGATATAACAATAATGACTGTGTATAAAGAATCGCGTAAGAATAATGCTAAAAGAGGTTGACCGTTTTATAGTTGAGGTATTTTTTTCAAATAAATACTTGAATAAGACTATTAATGATTCGTTACTAATGGCCTTGTTTTTGTAACCTATTTTTGGAAAATTATTATATCTAAAACTCGTACATGAAAATTCTTGCTCTACTTTTAATACTGACACCGCTCCTCCACAATGCTCAAAAAAATACAATTAGCACTAAACATGCTAATTTAAGCTTTGATTATTTAAAAAAGGATCTCACCGATGTTGTGAAAGGTGAAATTGATAGTATTTGGGATATGATCAAAAATGGATCTGAAGTAGAGTTTCATTTATTGTCGAAACAAGAAAAAAAGAAACTAGCAAAGAACCATAAATATAGGCTTACATCAATGCGGTCGGATAGTGTCTTGGCTTATTTGCATCGAAAAAGAATTGCACCACAATACACATCTATAAAAACGAAATATTTTGAAGACTCTCGCAAAACACAGTTTGCTTCCTCCAATGCTTCCTATAAATCGATGGTTGAAAAAAAAGGAGTTATTTCTGTTGTTGCAGAAAAAGAGACCTATTCTAGAAAGTTTTTTCAGCAAAGTGAAAGTTCCTTGTTATCCTCTACTTGTAATGAATTTATAATTTATCCAGATACAGAGCAAGTTATTTATGGAAAGCAGGGAACAGTTGTGCGATTTCCTGCCAATTGCTTTTCGACGCAAGGATTAGAGTCAGTAGAAAAAATTGAAATAACACTTTGTGAGTACTATACAATACAGGATATATTGCTTTCTGGACTAACCACAAAAAGTGAAGATAAAATAATTGAAACGGGAGGCGCAATTTATGTTGAAGCACGCTTTAAAGAAAAAGTTCTCCATTTAAAAACCGATCATCCAATAGAAATTTTCTTTCCAAGTCAAAATAGCGAATTAAAAAATGGGATGAAACCTTTTGAAGGAAAAAGTAAAGATGGAATGATTGATTGGAATGTTGAAATAAATGGGGATGTCAAGAAAGTAAAAGAAGGAACACCATTATTTGTAGGTACAGAAGATTTTGATGACAGTTCAGACTGGGAAAGCGAGGAAGAGTCTGAAGAAGGTTATTATTCAGAAGCAGATGGTTACTTAATGAAGGTGGGTAAAATGGGGTTTATTAATTGTGACCGGTTTTATGATTTTCCTGTAAATACGGAGCTAATAGTATCTGCAGATATTGATGTTAAAATGAGTTATCGTTTAGTTTTTGAGGATATAAAGTCGGTGCTACCTGGTTATGAATATTCACCGGAAGGGTTTATGAAATTTCCTAATTTACCCAAGGGAAAACAAGCGATAGTAATCGCTTTCTCGATATCAAAAAAGACAAAACAAGCTAAGTTTGCATATGCACAAGTTAAATTAGGCGAGCATAAGAAAGTCCACTTAATCATAAAATCAATGAGTGTCTCTGATTTACAGAAAGAATTGTCAGCTCTGTTTTAAATCCGTTTTAATATATTGTAGGATAGGCTTTTATTTTAAGACAGTATAAATATCTTTGCATCAATGAATTCTGTATTCAAACCAAACAAAACAGTTGGAGTCTTAGGAGGAGGACAGCTTGGAAGGATGCTATATCAAGCATCTATCAATCTTGATGTACATTTAAAATTTCTAGATCCGGATGCAAATGCTCCCTGTAGTAAGTATGATTTTAAACAAGGAGACCTAAATAACGCAGAAGATGTTTTTGAGTTTGGAAAAAATTGTGATGTTGTTACTATTGAAATTGAGCATGTTTCCGTGGATGGTTTGCGCAAGTTGGAGGCAGCAGGAGTTGATGTTTTCCCTACTCCCGATTTGATAGAGATGATTCAGGATAAGGGAGTTCAAAAAGACTTTTATACAACAAATAATATCCCAACTTCAAAATATCAACTTTTTGATTCGGAATTAAAGATTGATTGGTCTATTCCTTTCGTTCAGAAATTGCGAAAAGGAGGTTATGATGGAAAAGGAGTTTCAGTTATTAACGGAAAAGATAAGTTAAATAATTTATTACAAGGTCCAACTTTGGTTGAGGAGTTGATTGCATTTGAAATGGAGGTTTCAGTAATTGTAGCCAGGAATTCAAATGGAGATGTAAAAACCTTCCCCATGGTAGCAATGGAGTTTGATCCCGAGGCAAATCTTGTGGAGTTTTTATATTCCCCTTCTGGTTATTCCCCTCAAATAGAAAAAAAGGGCTCACTCATCGCGAAATCAATTGCAGAAAAATCGCAGTTGGTTGGAGTTTTAGCGGTAGAAATGTTTCTAACAAAAGACGGGGGTATATTGGTAAATGAAATAGCACCAAGGCCACACAATAGCGGACATCAAACAATTGAAGGTAATATTACATCTCAATATGAGCAGCATCTGCGATCAATACTAAACTTACCTTTGGGTGAGACAGATATTATTATGCCTTCCGTAATGCTAAATTTATTAGGGGATAAAAACAGTACCGGTGATGCAGCTTATCCGGGTATGGATGAAGTTTTAAAACTAAAAGGAGTTTATCCTCATATATATGGGAAATCCATTTCGAAGCCGTTTAGGAAAATGGGGCATGTTACGGTGATAGATGAATCATTAGCCAATGCAAAAGCAAAAGCGCTGAGAGTAAAAAAAATATTAAAAGTAATTGGTAAATAGAAATTCAAAATATTATGGCAGAAGTAGGAATAATAATGGGAAGTAAGTCGGATTTACCGGTAATGCAAGATGCCGCAGATGTTTTAAAGGAGCTAGGAGTAGAATATGAAATTTCGGTAGTCTCAGCCCATAGGACTCCAGATAGAATGTACACATATGCAAAAAACGCGAGAGAAAGAGGTTTAAAGGTCATTATCGCTGGAGCCGGAGGAGCAGCCCACCTGCCTGGAATGACAGCTTCTTTGTGTACAATTCCTGTAATTGGTATTCCTGTAAAAAGTAGAAACTCTATAGATGGGTGGGACTCAATTCTTTCTATTTTGCAAATGCCTAATGGGATTCCAGTAGCAACGGTAGCATTAAATGCATCGCAAAATGCAGGGATATTAGCCGCACAAATTATAGGTGCTTTTGATAAAACTATTGCTGAGAATTTGCAGGTGTTTAAAAAGAATCTTGAGACGAAAGTTTTAAAGTCAGCAGAAGAACTTTAGGTGATAGTATTAATACTTCTTTATTTGTTACCTTTGTAAAGACAGATATTTTTGATGGCTATAGTTCAATTACACGATAAAAAATTCAAACCATTTATTACTGAAAAGGAGATTCATTCTGCAGTTTTGAAAATGGTTGATAAGATTCAATCTGATTATGAAGGAATGAATCCAGTTTTTATTGGAGTGTTAAATGGTTCATTTTTAATAGTAGCTGATTTGGTTCGTGAATTTATCGGGGATTGTGAGGTGAGTTTTGTGAAGATGGCTTCTTACGAAGGAACCAATACCACAGGTGTTGTTAATGAGTTAATCGGATTAAATCAAACGATTGAAAACAGACATGTCGTGATTATTGAAGATATTGTAGATTCTGGAAATACCGCGGAGAAATTAGTAGAGTTAATTGGTAAAGATAACCCTGCCTCGATAAAAATAGCTACTCTTTTATTTAAGCCGAGAGCTTATCAAAAAACACTTCCTGTTGATTATGTTGCTATTGAGGTTGGCAATGAGTTCTTAGTTGGATATGGATTGGATTATGATGGGTTAGGAAGAAATTTAAAAGATATTTATATAATAACGGAATAAAAAAAACGTATGTTAAACATTGTATTATTTGGACCCCCAGGTGCAGGAAAAGGAACACAAGCAAATAGATTAAAAGAGGAGTACGACTTGGTGCATATCTCGACTGGAGATGTGTTCAGAGCATTAGATCCAGCGTCTGATTTAGCGAAATTAGCGAAATCATATTCTGATAAAGGAGATTTAGTTCCTGACGAAATTACCATTAAGATATTGGAGTCTGAGGTTGCAAAATACCCAAATGCAAAGGGTGTTATATATGATGGTTTTCCTAGAACTACGGCACAGGCAAAAGCATTAGATCTGTTTTTAGCTGCGAAAGGAACAAGTGTTACAATGATGTTGTCGCTTATTGTGCCGGAAGATGAATTAAAAACAAGATTAATTGGACGAGCAAAGGACTCTGGAAGAGAAGATGACGCAAATCCTATCATCATTCAGAACAGAATTAACACGTATAATAAAAGTACAGCACCGGTTGCAGATTATTATAAAGGGCAAGGTAAACTAATTGATATTAATGGAGTTGGGTCGATTGGCGATATTACCAAATCATTATTCGATTCAATTGAGATAACAAAATAATGGCCGATAGTAATTTTGTAGATTACGTAAAAATTTGTTGCCGTTCTGGTAAGGGCGGTGCGGGTTCTGCGCATCTGCATAGAGACAGGCTAACAATGACTGGAGGTCCTGACGGAGGTCATGGTGGCAGAGGAGGTCATGTTATTATTCGAGGCAGTCAAAATCACTGGACTTTATTACATCTTAAATATAGAAAGCACGTAATTGCTGAACAAGGCTACCCTGGTGGAAGAAGTTTGAGTACGGGAAGAGAAGGTAAAGATGAATATCTTGACGTGCCTTTAGGTACTATCGCGAAAGATGTAGAAACAGGAGATGTTATCTGCGAAATAACAGAAGTAGGGCAAGAATTTATATTAACCGAAGGTGGTCGAGGCGGAGTTGGAAATAGTCACTTTAAGTCTTCTACTAACCAAACTCCTCGTTATGCTCAGTCTGGCGAAGATGGTCGGGAAGAATGGAAAATTCTTGAATTAAAAGTTTTAGCAGATGTAGGTTTGGTAGGCTTTCCAAACGCGGGTAAATCAACACTTTTGTCAGTGGTTTCTGCTGCAAAACCGGAAATTGCCAATTATCCTTTTACTACCTTAATACCCAACTTGGGAATTGTTAAATACAGAGAGTATCAATCTTTTGTCATGGCAGATATCCCTGGTATTATTGAGGGAGCTCATGAGGGCAGAGGTCTGGGGCATCGTTTTTTAAGGCACATAGAAAGAAATGCTTTGTTACTTTTTATGGTGCCAATAGATTCTGATGATATTGAAAAGGAGTATGAAGTATTATTGAATGAATTAAAATTGTACAATCCAGAATTATTGGACAAAGAACGAGTTTTGGCAATTACCAAAAGTGATATGTTAGATAACGAGCTAATTGAAGAAGTGAGGAAAGAGCTTCCTAAAGATATTGAATCTGTATTTATTTCTTCTGTAAGTCAAAAAGGAATTACTGAGTTGAAAGATATATTATGGATGCGATTAAATCCGGATTTTGCCATTGATAAACCTAATAGGTTTAAATAAATGGGGCTTATTGAGAAAATAGAACAGATCGATCGGCAACTTCTATTTGCTATCAATGGTTCTAATTCACCCCTTTTCGATACTATTATGTGGTGGGTTAGTAAGCCAGCATTCGGTATTCCGTTTTATTTGATATTTATCTTTTTACTTTATAAATCTTTTGGTTGGAAAAATACATTTATTCTTGTTCTGTTTGCTGGTTTAGCTGTTGGTTTAGCAGACCTATCTGCTAAATATTTATTTAAAGAGATTTTTCAGAGGTTTCGTCCAAGTCAAAATTTAGAAATAAAAGAGCAACTTCATTATGTAAATAATTACCATGGAGGGATGTATGGTTTTGTATCTTCCCATGCAGCCAATATGTTTTGTATTGCGATGTTAATAGGCTTATGGTTGAAAAAGAAAATAAGATATTCATTGTATTTTCTCTTAATTTGGGCCTCTCTAATAGGTTACAGCAGAATTTATCTCGGGGTTCATTATCCGACTGACGTGCTTTGCGGGGCACTGCTCGGGATGTTAATAGCCTTTCTTGTGTATAAGATAATCATCCAAGTAAAATTGATTAATTTTAGCACAAAATGAAAGTGCTCTTGGCAATATTTATAGGAGGTGGGTTTGGAAGTGTCTCTCGATATGGGATCTCAATTTTGGGCACTAAATTGTTTGACGCCAAATTTCCGGTCGGAACCCTTTTAGCCAATTTGTTAAGTTGCATTGTTCTTGGTTTATTTGTTGGAGCTTTTCAAGACAAAGTTAACTCTGAAGAATTGAGAGCATTGCTGATTTTAGGTTTTTGTGGAGGGTTTAGTACATTCTCTACTTTTAGTCTTGAAACGCTAAACCTAATGAAAGCGGGTCAATATTGGATGGCAGCAATGAATGTAATTATTAGCGTACTAGCTTGCTTGTTTATTCTTTATGTGTTTGTTCAAAAAAGTAAAGTAATTTAAGTACTCTTTGAAATTGAAGGATTTTGAAACCCTCTAAAACGAATTATTTTATAGCATATCTTATCATTACTTCAATCAAGTACAACGCAGTAAGTCTAATTCCATGAACAGTAAGTATTCTCTATAATCTTCAGTAATTTCAACCTCAGAATATGCCGAAATTGGTTTAAACCCAAAACCTAAATAAAGAGAATGAGCGGTCTCCATAAACTTTGGTGTATTCAGTCGTAACTTTTTATGTCCTGCTTCTTTTGCAGCATTTATTACAGATTGAAGGATAGCCTTTCCTATTCCAAGTTTTCTGAAAGAAGGGTCAACAAACATTCGTTTAAGTTCACCTACTTCTTTGCCAAGGTTATTTAAACAACCTATGCCACATACTTTATTCTCCATGAATGCAAGAAAAACTTTTCCATTTGGAGGTAAATATCGGTCAATTTCTTTAATGTCTTGTTCAACTATTTTTTTCGGGTTGTGCGGATGTACACCATAATTTATTTGCATTGTTTCATTTCCCCAAGTGAGATAATCTGTCCATAATTTACGAACTAATTCAATATCGTCCGGAAGTTTCATGTTTCTAATTTGAACAGTGGGTATATGATTCATTGAATCAGATTTAATTATTTGTAGATTCTTAATCTGGAGTCTCTTCTTTGTTAATACAGTTGATAAATATTTCGCCACTGCCAATTTCATCATTCATAGCACTTTGAAAGTCGCTATAATTGGCGGTTGCTTTTTCTAAAGCGCATTGACAAAATTCATTACTGAGATCTTTCTTTTCACAAATTTTAAGGTATTGGGCTTTATTGTTGTCTGACCAGCCTCCGCAAGAAGCAAGAAAAATAAGGGCTCCGATGTATAATACTAGGTTTTTTTTAAACATGTTTCTTGTTGTTTAGGGTAAAAATAAGAAAGATTTTGTAATAGTACTTTTCAGGAGATTAATAACCTATGGTTGGTGGGCAATAACTTAATTCTTTTCAATAGAATCTAACATAGCTCTTACTTCTTCTCTGAAAGAAAGGTATCTTTTGTGGTTATACGTTAAGCCCATATATGTTTTTTGAAATGATTCTATGTTGCATGGCAATGAGTCAAATAAAGAAACATTTACAGCAATATATTTGAAAAGAGAATCTTTTGCTTGGACAGAAGTGTAGGAAGATTCATTATATATGCTAGCGATAGGAAGATGTGAAATTATATCTACAATTTGTTTTTTCCCCAAGGGGGAAATAGCATCTTCATCCATCTTCACGTCAACGAGTTCAACCTCCATTTCTGAAAGTAATTCCAGTACAATGTCATAAATCCCTTGCAGTTCTTCAGGTTGAGAGGCGTAATAGTGCATTGTACTATTAAAAGCATCAGGCGATGTCCCATGCTTTTCAAAGATCTCTTGAAAATAATTGTTGGCACTATCTCTAATCACTGATTGATTCACTCTTACTTGATTAAGGTGTGCTTCTATTAATTGAAATTCGAGTATCATTTCGGTGAAAATTTCCTTTTGAATCAAACCATCAGGTTGTTTTTCTGACGTTTTGCCTCCGCAGGAAGATAACAGAGTCAAATAAAAAATAAGACTTACAACTATATAATTATTCAATACCACTACCTGTTAAAAAGCATTCGTTGTCCTTTTGATGATTCGTCAAACATTCCATTTTCATAAACGGGATTTCCGTTAACAAATGTTGTTGTTACTTTACTTTTAAATGTTGTTCCTTCAAACGGTGACCAACCACATTTGTATAAAATATTATCTTTTTTTACCTGCCATTCATTGTCGAAGTCTACTAAAACAAGATCAGCAAAATAACCTTCTCTTAAATATCCTCTATCTTTAATTTCAAACAATGCAGCTACATCATGACTCGTTTTCTGCACCACATGCTCCAGAGTCAATTTTCCCAGTTTTACCATTTCCAATAGTGCAACCAATGCGTGCTGAACCAGAGGCCCTCCTGATGGAGCGCTAAAATAAGGGTTGTTTTTCTCCTCTAATGTGTGCGGAGCGTGATCCGTTGCAATGACGTCTATCGTCCCATTATTAACAGCTTCAATTATAGCTTCTCTATCTTTGGATGTTTTAACAGCCGGATTCCATTTAATGAAAGTTCCTTTTTTATCATAGTCTTCATCAGAAAACCACATATGATGAATACAAGCTTCTGCAGTAACCTTCTTTTCTGTTAATGGTGTATCATTAGAAAAAATGCTCGTTTCTTTTGCTGTCGAAATATGCAAGATATGCAAACGGGCATCATGCTTAGTTGCTAGTTCAGCGGCTATTGAAGATGAACGATAACAAGCTTCTTCGCTACGAATCATAGGGTGGTATTTCATAGGAAGATTTTCCCCGTATTGTTTACGATAGGTCTCTGTATTTTTCCTTATGATAGGCTCATATTCGCAGTGAGAAGCTATCAATAATTTACATTCAGAGAAAAGACCTTCAAGCGTTTTGGTATTATCCACTAGCATATTACCTGTTGAAGACCCCATGAAAACTTTTATTCCGCAAACATTTTTTGGGTTTGTTTTCAAAACTTCATCTAGATTGTCATTAGTAGCTCCAAAATAAAAAGAATAATTGGCTAATGAGGTTTCAGCGGCTATATCATATTTATCTTTCAGAATATTTTGTTTAACCGTATTTGGGATAGTATTCGGCATTTCCATAAATGAGGTTATCCCTCCTGCTACTGCAGCTTTTGACTCCGTATAGATGTCTGCCTTGTATGTCATTCCAGGTTCTCTAAAATGAACTTGGTCATCAATTAATCCAGGTAGCAGTAGTTTGCCCTTTGCGTCAATAGTGGTATCAGGGTTGCATGCGATATTATCTTTTGAAATTTTTGCAATTCTCTCACCTTCTATTAATAAACTACCAATGAAATTCTCTCCTTCATTTATAATTCTAGCATTAGTAATAAGTGTACTTTTCATACTGAAATAATTTGAACGCGAAGTTCGTAAAGATTTAAATATTTAGAATAGTATTTTTTGTTTATTTATAAATCGCGTTTCGCATTAATTAGCGACAGGAGGCCGAAGATTCTAAAATTTCTTCCCACGTAATTTCAATACTCCCAAGAAAGCTTCTTTAAAAATACTCATATCCATTTTTGATTGTCCTAATACTCGATCTGTAAAGGTTACTGGTACCTCTTTTATTTTAAATCCAGATTTAAGCGTAGAATATTTCATTTCAATTTGAAAAGCATAACCAATAAACCAAATATTATCTAGGTCTATTTTTTCTAATACTTTTCTTTGATAACAGGCAAAACCAGCAGTGGTATCCTTTATCCCTATCCATAATATCATACGAACGTAAACCGATGCTAGATAAGACATTAACCACCTTGTAAATGGCCAGTTTTCGATATGCCCACCTTTGCAATAACGAGAGCCTACCGCCATTCCAAAACCATCTTCACGGCATGCTTTTAATAGTCGAGGTAGATCATTTGGCGCATGAGAAAAATCAGCATCCATTTCAAAAATAAAATCGTAATCACCTTTTAATCCCCATTTAAAGCCATAAATGTATGCAGTACCAAGACCTTGTTTGCCTTCTCTTTCCAAGACATGAAGTTTGCCATTGAATTCAGGTTGTAATTTCTTTACGATAGCAGCTGTGCCATCAGGAGAGCCATCGTCTACCACTAGTACATGAAACACTTCGTCCAATGCAAACACAGCGCGAATAATATTCTCGATGTTCTCTTTCTCATTGAAAGTGGGTATAACTATTAGGCTGGTCATAGTTTGATTGACGAAGGTAATTTAAAAAACAGACTTGGTTACCTTTCCTACATCATTTTCTTCTCTTAATTTAACTTTAATTAACTTTACACAGGATGAGATTATTACTAACTGTTTTAGGAGTCGTTTTTTCGGTCACTCAAACATGCCAAATACAAAATGTTTGGAAGCTAGATAACTTTCGTGCCGCATCTCCCATTGGAGATGGAGTATACAATGAAGTATGGGGCTTTGTTCAAAATGGCAAAGAGTATGCGGTTATCGGAGCAATGCATGGAACTTTTTTCTTTCACATAACCGATGATAATAACTTAGATTCAATCGGTTATCACGATGGTGTTTATTCGTCCTACAATGTTATACACAGAGATTATCACGATTATAATGGTTATTTATATGAAGTTTGTGATGAAGGAAGCAGCACGCTTAGAATATATGATCTTCATTATCTGCCAGACTCAATTCCCATTGTTTATGATGATTCGTCGTTGCTTGTGCGTTCTCATAATGTATTTATTGATGAGTCATCTGGATTATTGTATTCTTGCGGTAATACTAGTCAGTCAGGAGCAGATGCCTTACGCGTAATTTCACTCCAAGACCCGGTAAACCCAACATTGATTTATGATTATAATTTTGTTGATTATGTTCATGATATTTACGTAAGAAACGATACCGCTTTTATGAATGCAGGTAACCAAGGTTTAAGAGTTGCAGATTTTAGTATTCCAACTATGCCAATAGCAATTGGTAGTATGGAGTTTTATGCAGATAAAGGCTACAATCACTCTGGATGGCTCAGTGAAGATGGCAATACATATGTAATGTGCGATGAAACTGTAGGAAGTAGGTTTAAGGTTTGTGATGTTTCGGACCTATCTGATATTAAGGTTACTGCTTTGGATATACCTCCAACGTTTGAAAATACGGTACCTCATAATGTAATGTTAAAAGATGGAATAGCATATTTTTCTTATTACAATGACGGCTTTCAGGTTTATGATGTGAGGGATATTAACAGTCCGACGCGCATAGCATTTTATGACACTTATCCAGATGAAGACACCGGCACAAATGTATTTAGAGGAGCTTGGGGTATTTATACCTTGTTGCCTTCAGGAAGATTGTTGGTATCTGATAGAAAGTATGGATTGTTTTTGCTAGGGTATAATGCCCCGCCAAATATTCAGGTAGAAGAGAATGAACACGGGGTTTATCCTAATCCAGTTCAAGGAGAGGCTTTTTTTTACAGAAAGCACCTTTTTGAATCAGATTACACAATCGAGATTTATAATTCTCAGGGAGAGAGTGTAAAGACCTTTAATGGTATGACGAATCATCTGTTTATGGACTTAACTTCACTCAGCGCAGGTAATTATTTTTATCGGTATTATAATTCTACAACCAAGGTAGAATTAAGTAAGAAGTTTATCGTGATTGAATAAATGGAAGAAAAATCTAATTTTTTTAAAAACGCACAAGACGTAGCTCGCCTTATCCCATTTGGAAGAGTTTCATCTTACGGTGCAATTGCTAAATACCTTGGGTCATCTAATTCTGCGCGCATGGTAGGCTGGGCTATGAATGCATCAAAAGGAATGAACGTGCCCGCCCATCGAGTAGTAAATAGAAAGGGTTTGCTGACGGGAATAAAACATTTTTCAAGTCCTACGGAAATGCAGTTATTGTTGGAAAAGGAGGGTGTAAATGTTCATGCCCATCAAATTCAAAATTTTGATGAATTGTTTTGGGATCCGAATGTAGAGTTAGAATTGTAAAATTGTTAGAATTATCCAATTAACAATTAGAATAAGTTTATCTCAATTTGTAGATTTGCAATTAGTTAATAAATAATCAACCCAATACTAAGTAATATGAAAATCACAAAAATTAGTTTAATTGCTCTTGCTACTTCATTGTTTTGCGTTTCTTGTTCGGGTGAAAAGGAAGAGGCGAAACATAATGATGAAGGGTCAACAGAAAACGTTGAAGAAGTTTTAGAGAAGGAAGTTGTGGTAGAATCCCACGATTTGGATAAAGAGTTACAGTTTAAAATTGATTTAATTATTGGGAATAACATTACTGGGCCGTCACAAGTGATTTCTAAAGTAAAGAATCAGGGTATTGGTCGTTTTCAAGAAAGTTATGCTATTCCAATCGAGCAAGCAAGGTTTTTCGAAGGCACATCTGATGTAAAAGGTTTGGCTTTAGGTGCTCTAGGTGTAGATGTAACTTATTTGTCTGTTTATGATCGTCCAGATTTAGCGTTGAAATATATTGCTTCAATAAACAAATTAAATATTGACTTAGATTGCGGAATGATTATAGACGGTGATGCTATAGATGCTTTTGATGAAGCAAAAGAAGATGGAGATAAAATGTCCGAGCTAATGTATGAGCAGTATTTTATGATGGAAGATTACTTGAAGTCAAATTCAAAGCTAGAGGTTGCGGCTCATGTTATGTTGGGAGGGATTTTTGAGAGCTTATATATCTCCGCAGCTCAATTGATAGATGTAGATTTAACCGATGAAACGGTTAACTTACTTTACGGTCAAAAACAAGCAGTTTCAGATTTGATTGAAGTATATCAAGATATGGAGGGAGACGAAATCATAATTGATGAGTTGATAAAAGTTAAAAAGATATTTGAAACAGCGAGTTCAGACTTTACAAAAGGAGATTTAGAGACATTGCACGAAATAGTTAAAGCATTTCACGATGAATTTACTTCATAAGAGATAGTTAAGCACGATTACAAACCTATATCAGAGCCGTTAATGAAAGTCATTAGCGGCTCTTTCTTTGGTATAGGATCTAGTCTCTGTTTAATTAGAAATGTATATCTTTGTTAAGAGTAATTATAAATAAGATGAGAGAAGTAAGCAAAGATGATGTTTTGAAGGCATTGGCGAATGTGGCAGAGCCCGATTTAAAAGGTGATATTGTTTCTTTAAACCTAGTCTCCGATATTTTGATTGAAGATAGGAAAGTTTCATTTACTGTAAAAGTAAAAAACCCTGCTATGCATGCTCGAAAAAGAATGATAGAGGCGTGTGAGTTTGCTTTGCAGCGGACAGTTGATAAAGACTTAAAGGTTGACTGCACTGTTGTTGCTCAAGATAAAGGAAGCGATAAGAAGTCATCAACTGGAAAAAAAGCAGCACCTGTTTTAGGTAAGTTGCCAAATGTCAAAAATATTATTGCAGTTGCTTCAGGCAAGGGAGGCGTAGGAAAATCTACTATTACCTCGAATCTAGCTGTTGGTTTGGCGAAACAAGGCTATAGCGTTGGTTTAATAGATGCCGATATCTATGGTCCTTCTGCTCCAATAATGCTTGATGTGCAGCATGCAAAGCCGGTTGGTAAGGAAGTTGATGGGAGACAATTAATTGTTCCCGTAGAAAGTTATGGGGTGAAATTATTATCTATTGGGTTTTTTGCAGATGTAAACCAAGCGGTAGTATGGAGAGGTCCCATGGCAACGAAGGCATTGACGCAAATGGTTTTTGATGCAGATTGGGGAGAATTGGATTATTTGTTGGTGGATTTACCACCTGGTACAGGCGATATTCATTTAACGTTGGTGCAGTCATTGCCTATTACTGGAGCTGTAATTATAAGTACACCACAAAATATAGCCTTAGCCGATGCTAGGAAGGGTGTGGATATGTTTCAGTTAGACTCTATAAATGTTCCAATTCTAGGGATTGTAGAAAATATGTCTTGGTTTACTCCAGAAGAATTGCCCGATAATAAATATTATATTTTTGGAAAAGAAGGCGCTAAGGATTTAGCCTTTCAATTAAACATTCCCCTTTTGGCAGAAATACCATTAGTTCAAAGTGTTCGTGAAAGCGGAGATGTTGGTCGCCCTGCCATATTGCAAGAGGATACTCCCGTAGCTTTGGCATTTAAAGGCATGATTGATAAGGTTGTCGAACAAATAGAGTGGAGGAATAAAAACTTATCGGAGACAAAAGTTGTTGATGTTGAATATGGTGAACCAAAATGCTCTACATGATGAATGCTTTAAAAGAAAAAGTAAACCAAGCAATTGATAATTTGCGTCCTTATTTAAATAATGATGGGGGTGATATGGAATTGGTAGACATTACAGAAGACTTCGTTGTCCATGTAAAATTATTGGGAGCTTGCCAAGAATGTTCCATGAGCACAATGACTATAAAAGCTGGTTTAGAGGAAACATTAAAAATTACTGCACCAGAAATAGTCAAAGTAGTTGCGGTAGAAGTTGACTGAATTTATTCTCGTCGAAACTTCACCTATTTTTAAGCTGTTTTACTTTAGTTGAATCTTAAATAGATTATCAACATATCGAATTCAAAACCTCACAGATTTTTGAAACGATAAATAGGTTAATTAAAGCTAATTTTCTTTATAGTAGGTCCATTAACAGTATTTATCGTAAGAATATATACGCCATTCGGAAGATTGTTTTTAGATAATTGTGTTTTATTTAAATTTAAGCTCGACTTCAAAACAACAATTTCACCAAGTAAATTAGTTAATTGAATCGATTGGATTACAAAATCAGATTCTATATTTACTACATCTGAAGATGGATTTGGATATATTTTGGTTCTTTCTTCAAAATTGTCGTAAATTGAATTTGGAGCATTGGGGTCTACGCTAAAGTCGATTAAAGTATCATTTGTTCCACAAACTAAAGTTTCATTGCAAACATATGAAGACATGAAGTTAGCCATCACTTTTATTGTTGTGTCTGTATAGATTGCACTTCCAGTGTGAGGAACATGTCCAGCTCCAAAGTGTGTGTGAAAGCAGTTTTCTAAACCAATATTATTGGCCCGTGCGTGCATAGAAAAACTTCCATCTACTTTCATAACGTCACCCCCTAAAGGACTCGGTATAACATCAGTTGCATAGGGTACCGTGACATCTAAGTCTCCATGAAAACTTAATATAGGTAGATCGCCCATATTCATCCAGTTGGTGTCTCTCAGCGCTCCTGCTATATTAATGACAGCAGTTATTTCTGATTGATATCCTGCATTACCACTTAGTCCTTCAATTCCTCCACCTAAGCCTGCTTGATTGGTGTCAATATAACTTGGTATTTCTGATTCATTGTCCATATAGGCAACATGAACAGCAGTGATGGCTCCGGCAGATACTCCTCCTGCAAAAATTAGAGAAGTGTCAATTCCATAAATATTTCCATTTTCAGAAAAATCTTTTTTGAAATATCTAATGGCTGCTCTATAATCATGTACTGCTCTAACAACAGTTTCTGTACCGTCAATTGAATCAAGAGCAAATGGGTTTTGAAACCCTAGTCTGTAATTTATTGATGCAACTACATAACCCATTTTAGCGAATGACTGCGCTAATGGAACTACATCTGAACCCGTTTTCGATCCGCCAATAAAACTTCCTCCGTGGGCAAGAAGTATTAGCGGTCTGTTAGTTACTGCGTCTCCATTCGAGAGGGTATCTCCATTAGGCTCGTATACATCAAGGACTAGGTCTTCATCGAATCCAGCATAGTTGATATTATTTCCGTATTGAATATCAGAAGAAAGATTAAAGGCGCTAAATATCTCCAATTTGTACCTATCTCCAACGCATTGAGCATTACTATTAATAGCCGCAAACAACATGGCTATTGCTAAAAGAGTAACTAATTTTTTCATCTATTTCGTTTTAATTTAGTCTGAAAGTTACAGAAAAAATTTAAAACGAAAAATCGAAAGTTATAAGTGGCAGTAATTCTATATAGTTGGGGTCAGGTAAACTTTTCGTTGTGAAATAGTTTAAAAATAACAGCAGGTGCTATACCACCTAAAATTGGGCCTAATATATAAACAGTTAAAAAGCTATATGAGGGCGCAGGAAATGCAGCGTCTCCCCATCCCGCAAAGTAGGAAAAAAGCCTAGGGCCAAAATCTCTAGCAGGATTAAACCCACCTTGTGAAATTGGAGCCAACAAACAAATTAAACCACCAACAGTCATTCCTATTAATAATGGCGTGTATTGCGATTCATTTTTTGGATGTATTAACCAAAATATCATATACACCAATAGGAATGTACCAAAAAATTCGGCTCCAAAAGCTTCCCATTCTGATGCACTTTTTATTATTCCGCTAAACCCTGGATTGGGGAAGAATTCACCAAACATAGATGCAGTTATAACAGAGTTTACATCTCCTCTCACTATGTGATGTGTTAGTTCGTATTCGGTAATAAATCCTCCGTAAATGAAGTACAAGACTCCTGCCGAGGCGAAAGCTCCTAGAAACTGACCTAATAAATGATGAGGTAGTTGCTTTAGCTTCATTTTGCCAGCAATAAGCATGGCAATTGAAACAGCAGGATTAAGATGTGCGTTGGAGTAACTCTTTGCCGAATAGATTGCTAACGTTACTCCTATTATCCATACAAAAGCAACTTGAAAAAGCCCATTGAAACTTTCGAATAACGTGGCAGAAATAACTGATCCGCAGCCAAAAAAAACAATGATGAAGGTGCCTATAAATTCACCAATAAACTCTAGTAAAGACTTGTTCATTTTAAAAGGTGTCTCTTATGTAGTTTAAAGAAAATGATTCAATTTCATCTCTCGTGTTTCTGAATGAATTTAGAATTTTATCTTCTGTCCCAGAAGTTTTAGCTGGATCGTTGAACGTATGATGTGTATGGTTCGTTTTTTCAGGAAAAACTGGGCAAGTCTCTACAGCATGATCACATACGGATATTAAATGTGTAATCCCCGAATTTAAATAATTAGATACCAAATCAGATGTATGATTGGAAAGGTCAATTTGCTTTTCCTGCATTACTTTAATTGCGAGCGGGTTTACTCCATGCGTTTCTATTCCTGCGCTATAAACTTCTACATCTTTGTCTTCCGTTTTTGCATAGTGCTTTAAAAAACCTTCTGCCATTTGGCTTCTGCAACTGTTCCCAGTGCATAGAACCAGAATTTTTTGTTTTTTCATTTTTAAAATTTTCAAAGGATAGTTTGATTCCTTGATAACGTGTATTGGTGATTAGGAATAAGAAACGTAGCTTTTATCTAGTATTAGCAGCAGCAACCAGGGGCGCATGCTGGTTTTTGTCCAAATACAGTGATGCTAAATACACCAAATTCTTCATTTTTATAACGTAATATTTCGGCGTCAGATAAATAATTTTTTAAAATCGCGTCTGGAAGGATTACAGCTTTTTCTTTCTGAACGGATATGTTTTCAAACCCTAAATCATTTATAATATTAAGGTATGCGTCTTTTTGAATTGCTCCAGAAACACATCCTGCATACATCTCAGCGTCGTTTTTTAAACCCTCAGGTAATTCTCCTTTCAAAACTACATCCGACATGCTAAAGTGACCACCTGCTTTTAATACTCTGTATGTTTCACTAAATGCTTTTGTTTTATCGGGAACTAAATTCAATACACAATTGCTAACCACTATGTCAATTGAATCGCCCCCTATTGGCATTTGTTCAATATCACCTTTTCTGAATTCTACATTATTGAAACCAAGTTTATCCGCATTAATTCTAGCCTTATTTACCATTTCCTCGGTAAAATCAAGTCCGATGATTTTTCCTTTTTCTCCTGTCAATTCTCTTGCGATAAAACAATCATTTCCGGCTCCAGATCCTAAGTCTAATACTGTGTCTCCTTCTTTTATTTGAGCGAATTCAGTAGGAATGCCACACCCTAAGCTTAAATCGGCATCTTCGTTATATCCTTTTAGTTTTGTATAGTCCTCAGAGAATATAGTGTAATCAACTCCGCAACTGACGCCTACCCCGCAGCAGGATGCCGCATTATCCTCTTTGGATTGATTCGCTATTTCGGAATATTTCTCTTTTACGGTTTGTTTTAGTTCTTGAGGTGTTTTCATAAAATTAGATTTTTTTAGGTTTAGCAGCAGCTTGTATTTTGTTTTTGCTCAAAAAATTGAAATAACATATCTTTGATAATTTCCCATTTGGTGTTGTCTATGCAGTAACAAACGCTTCTTCCGTCAATGTCTCCTTTTATTAATCCTGCTTGTTTTAGTTCTTTCAAATGTTGAGAGACGGTAGCTTGTGCCAATCCAATTTCACCGACTATGTCGCCACAGACACATGCATTTTTTTCAAGTAAATACTGCAATATTGCTATTCTTGCGGGGTGCCCAATTGCTTTTGCAATTAAAGCAATTTCGTTTTGATCTTTGGTAAATATATCAGATTTAGTGGCTCCCATTAATAATTGCAATATTACGATTAATAATTTATTATCGCAAAGTAGCGATGAAATTTATTGAACTCTTTGAGTTGGTTACAGGAGAATTTCCTGGACGTTGGCTTTTATTTTTTTGGATAATTCTCCTGTTGGTAAATCATTGGCGTCTTTTCCGAATGGGTCCTCAATTTCTTCGGCTAAAACTTCCATACTGACGAGAATGTAAAATATAAAAATTGAGATTGCTGGTGTGTAGTATCCAAAACTGCTCACAAAACCTAGGGGAAGTGTCATAACATATAGAAAAATGAATTTCTTTAAAAACAAGCTATATGAATATGGAATAGGAGTATTTCTTATTCTTTCACATGCTCCAATTATATCAGAGAAGGTTTTAAGGTTGTTATCAATGGATAGGAACTCTTCTTCCGAAATTCTCTTTTCTTTTTTTATGGCATGAAGTTTTTTATACATTGAATGTGCAACAAAATTGGGCTTATGTTCCGTGTACTCTATTGCTGCTTTTTCAGTATCTGTTAATTCAAGTTCTTCAATAATTACTTTTCCTCTCAAGTGCTCTTTCATTGATAAGGCATAGTTCGGAATCATTCTTGAGAAATATGCCCGATCTTCTTTTTTTTCAATCATGGAACTTATTTTAATAGCTAAGTTTCTTGAATTGTTAACGAGTTCCCCCCATTTTTTTCTACCTTCCCACCATCTGTCATATGCTGTATTTGTTCTAAAAACCAATAAAAGAGAGAGAACAAATCCAACTAAGGAATATACCGCTATCATATCCTTAAAAACACTTGTGTCGTCCATGTATTCAATTTCGACGTAGGTGACTCCAGCAGAAAATATGCCCAATATTATAAGTTCTTTCCAAAGTAGATAAACAGTGTCGCTTTTTGGAAAGTGAAAAATATGTTTGAACCAGAGTTTTGGGTTGTACTTAATCATAGGATAATCGTGATATTTTAAGCGTGCTTATTATTCAGCGAATTTAATAAATTTGTAGGCAAAGTAAAGCAAACAAATATGTTGATTAAAACTCCTAGGCAATTTTCCATCATAGCAGCATTTGTTCTCACTCTGATTTCAGTAGTTATTATTGAACTGACTTTATTTGTTTCTGATGTGGTTGTTAATCAACGTTACATTATGATTATGTTCATAATAATGCTAGTTCTTGTCTATTTGGTTATTTATTATCTTTTGGAGAAACTTATCACTCAGAAAATAAGGCTTTTGTATCGAACCATACATAATTATAAAATAAATAGAGGTGATTTTCCTGTGAAGATGAATGAGGATGTTTTAGGGAAGACAGAAAAAGAGGTGCTCGCTTGGGCCGATAATAGTAGAGAAGAGATTGAGAAGTTGAGGCTTCAAGAAGAGTTTAGAAGGGAGTTTTTAGGGAATTTATCGCACGAATTGAAAACGCCAATATTTAGTATTCAAGGTTATATATTGACACTTTTGGAGGGAGGATTGGAAGATGAAAATATAAACCGAGCCTTTTTAGAGAGGGCTTCTAAGGGCGTTGATAGGGTAACTGGAATCATTGAGGATTTAGATTTGATAACAAGGATTGAGTCTGAGAGGTTAAAGTTAAATACAGTTCCAGTTAATATTCTCTCTTTAGCAAGAGAAATTGTGGAGAGTCTAGAAATAAAAGCACAAAAGAGAAACGTTAAGTTGAGTTTAGATTGGAAGCGTATAGGTAGTCAAGAGATTAATGTTTTATGTGATAGAGACAAGATAGGGCAAGTGTTGAGCAATATAATTAATAATTCGATTAATTATGGGGTTGAGAATGGGCATACAGAGGTAAGATTTTTTGATTTAGAGGATAATGTGCTTATTGAGGTTTCTGATGATGGAGTTGGGATAAAAGAGGAGTACTTGCCTCGCTTATTTGAGCGGTTTTATAGAGTGGATAAGAGTCGCGCTCGGAACGAGGGAGGGACGGGCTTAGGTTTAGCAATAGTTAAGCATTTGGTTGAGGCGCATGGTCAAACCATAGATGTTAGAAGTACAGAGGGTCAAGGATCTACTTTTTCTTTTACATTAAAAAAGGTGTAATTTTTTTTGAATTTTACCGTTCAGATTTTTTAGGTTTGTTTTGATTTCAGGAAGCCTTTTAAATACTAACTTGTTGCTAATTTTTAGCTTGTTTTGTGCGCTCCATCCGTTTTCTTTTCCATGTAATTTTGCAAGATATTCTTGTTCGGTTTGCCCAGGCGTAGGTATAAAATGTGCAGGTTTCTGTAATGTGGATAAATCCATGATTGTTGAGTATCCCGGTCTGCAAATGATTTTTTTAGAACGACACATTATTTTGAATAGTTCATTGGAATTCAAGTGAGAAAAGTAGTGTATGTTACCTATGGATTTTTGCTTTTTAAGAAGGGGCTTGCCTGCCACGATGGCGCATTTATTATTTAGTTTTTTAAATTCATTTATAGCAATGCTTTCGAATTCACTGCGCTGGGGTTCAGGTCCAGAGATTATTGCTAGGTAGTCGATATCTTCATTTTCTGAAGTTGCTTTTTCGTTAAATCGAGACAAAGGCCCAATATAGGAGCAATTGTCGTGCAGTTTGCCATGGCTTAATTCAGCTCCTAAGTTGATTTCACCTTCCGAATCGGGAACCCAGCAATCAGTATAACGATTGATGTATTTGCCGTGTATTTTGTGCAATTGGTTTTTAATTAAGTTTGGGCTTTGGATGTTGATTTGGTGGGTTATGTAGGTGCAAGGTATTTTTTGTGTGTAAAGACCAAATCTGTTATCGGCGATGATAAGGTCTAGTTTATGTTTGTCAATTAGAGCTTGTAATTCGTTGTATTCTGTTCTTATTCGGTTTAAGATTTTTGGAGATTCTAGTAGCATTTTAATTCCCATGTTTCCTCCTTTAGGGTATTGTATATTGTAGCCTTCAAATTGAATATATTTGCCAAAGTCTAATTCTTGTTCCAAAAGAAATTTTTGCTCATCATTTACGCCAAAAATAATTTTGTGTCCTCGATTGTGTAGTTCTTTTGCG
>JAQWQH010000111.1 GCA_029244805.1 Flavobacteriales bacterium | reverse complement strand
CAATGAAATTGCGTCTTAAAGGAGATATAAAAGCAAAAGTTTATGGTGTTGGGAAGAAGTTTCCAATTGATATTGAAGAGCCGATTAATTTACGCTCGATTTTTTAAAAATTATTTATCTCTTTCAATAGAATAATTAACAAATAATTCTAGAGATGATTTTGCGTCACTTTCTGGAAGTTTTTTGAGAATAGTTAATGCTTTTTCTTTGTAACTATGCATTTGTTTTTCAGCATATTTTATACCACCAGTGGAAATTACTAATTCAATCACTTCTTGTACACGAGAGTTGTCTTTATTGTGGTTTTTTATGGTATTTATAATCCTTTTTTTAACCTTTTTCTCAACATTGTTTAATGTATAGATAAGTGGTAAAGTCATTTTCTGTTCTTTAATGTCGATACCTGTGGGTTTTCCAATATTTTCGCTTGTGCCATAATCGAAAATATCATCTTTAATTTGAAAGGCAATACCAACGTTATTTCCAAACTGTCGCATTTGCTCTACATCCTCCTCATTTGGATTAACAGAATGGCAACCACTTGCGCAGCAAGCAGCAATGAGTGATGCTGTTTTTTTTTCAATAACGTCAAAGTATACTTCCTCGGTTATATCGAGTCTTCTTGCTTTTTCCATTTGAAGCAATTCCCCTTCGCTCATATCGCGAACTGCTTGAGAAACAATTTTCAGCATTTGGAATTGGTTGTTTTCAACGGACAGTAACAGACCTTGAGAAAGCAGATAGTCACCAACAAGAACGGCAATTTTATTTTTCCATAAAGCATTAATAGAGAAATACCCTCTTCTTTCATTGGCATCATTAACAACATCGTCATGCACTAAGGTTGCAGTGTGCAACAACTCAATTAATGAAGCCGCAGTATACGTGCTTTCGCTTATCTCTCCAAATGTTTTGGCACTAAGAAAGACAAACATTGGACGCATTTGCTTCCCTTTTCGCTTGATGATGTAGTACATGATTTTATCAAGCAGAGCAACTTCTGTTTTCACTGAAGCTTTAAACTTATCTTCAAAGAGTTTAAGTTCAGTTTCAATTGGACCTCTAATTTTATTCACGATTGCCGACATCTGCTTGTAAAGATAAGAACTTAAAAATTTAAAATGTAAATGTGAAGTGTCTATTCATGACAATTAACTATTCGGATATTAATACATCATAGAATTCTTTCATTTCCTTAATAGAACGATCAGTGTTTAAAAATGAACCAATTCTTGCTTTTGCATTTTTAGCCAGTTTTTCACAAAGATCTCTATCGTTGTAAAGGCGCAAAATAGCATCACTTAGTTCTTTAGGGTTTTTCATTTTTACCACTAGCCCGCTGTCTTCATGGTCACATAGTTCCACGTTGCCCGGAATGTCCGTAATTATGGGCGCAATTTCCAATGACATTGCTTCAATAATTGATTTAGTAATTGATTCTCCTTTAATGGATGCAGATGCGAACACATCACTAGCAGCAACAATGTTTAATACATCATCCCGAAAGCCTACAAAATGAACTTTGTCCTTATAGTCTCCAGATTTAATTAACGCTATGTTTGCTTTAGTGTCCATATTTCCTCCAATCAAAAGCAAGTGTATTGGAAGTCCTGGAGGGAGCATGTTCATTGCTTTCATTAGGTAAGGGATCCCCTTCATTCGTCGATTATTGGCTACGTTGATTATTACAAAAGCATCTTCGGGCAAGTTGAATTCTTTTTTAATATCTAATGGTACAACATCCTGGTACCATTCTAAACGATGCCCTTTGTTAACGACATATGTTTTATCCTTGTTGACAAAAGGTTGATTATTGATAACATCTGCAACACCTTGAGAATTACACAATATTTTATCTACTCTACGGTGTAAAAACTTGGTATATGCTGTTGGGTCGTACCAATGAATATTTCCAGCATAGCCTCTATAAAGGACAACTTTTATAGGTAGCCCTTTAGCGGCCTGAATACCGTTAACAGCTGCAGGATTGTTGTATAATTTGATTATATCATGTTTTCCTTCGAGAATGTGATTTCTGATAAAAGCAATTTCACCTTTATGCATTTTTTTTTCAGGATGAAAATCAATTACGTTTATTCCAGCCTCTTGGAATTTGTTAAAATACTCGGCATCACCATAAGTCATGATGTCAATTTTCACACCAAGTTGTGCCAAGCCAATAAATATTTCAGCTTCCGGCCTTGCTGTGTGATAAGGCCTATAGTTACTAATTACCAGTATTTTCATTCCCACTTATTCGTGGCAAATTTAATTTATCTTTTTACAACAATCATCTTTTTTGTTAATGATCTTTGGCCGTTGCTTTCGATATAGTAATAATAAACTCCTTGCGCAAGAGCAGAAGTGGAATATTCAACATTTTGAGACAGGTTGTTTATTGAAATTTTATCGATTATTTGTCCCATTCCGCTGGTAATAAGCAAAGCAGCATCACCTTTTGATTGTGGTAAAATATAATTAATAGTTGTTGTTTCGCTCGCAGGGTTTGGAATGTTTTGCGAAATGTACAGTCCATTTTCTGTCAATTCCTCAATTCCATTTGTACCATATACAACATTGATTTCAAAATCATCAAAATAGAAACCATCTTCTTTAACACCTCCGTCTGAAACGATGGTAAATCTCGCCAAGATGTTTTCTCCAAGGTAATCGCTCAAGCTAATTTCTTCTTTTACCCAAGTTGATTGAAAGCCGTCATATAGTGGCTCTCCTTGCGCTTGGTTTGAAGAGCCAGGTTTTGTGTAATTTCCGCATTGAGGGATCCAAGAACTACCTCCATTGGTTGAAATTTCCAGTTGAACATAGTCATAACCAGCTTCAATCTCCCATTTTCCATAAAATGAAAGTGTCGCAGCTACGGCATTGTTCAAATCAACACCGGAAGTCAATGTTATTGACTTATTAATATTGTGATTATAATTTCCATTAGGAGAATCGGTAATGGAGCTTGTAGGGGAATAGTAAGAGCTTGTTGTTGTGTTCCAAGTTTGAGAAACTATCCAATTAGCTAGGCTGTTTGCAGCGTCGAATAATAGAATTTGACTCTGTCCATATGTTTTAGTAACTGTGTCGTTAGAGAGGTATTGACCGTTATCAACAGAAATTACATAGGTTAGTAAATCTCCAGCAGCAATTGATGGGTCTAATGTGTAGCTGATTGAGTCATTGTCTTGTTGCAACAATGCCATTCCGTTATGGCTGTTTGATGTTCCAACCGATAAAATATTTGAGCTAATGGGAATTATGGAAACAGTAAAATTTGCAGGTTCCTCTAGCCCAAGTCGTTGAATGTCATAATGAAAATAACCAGAAAGATTTGGGATTATTTCTGCAGTTAAATCGTTTGTTTTAGCATAATTAGTTACAAGATGGGCTGCAGTTAAATTCAGATAAACCATTCCTTCAGCAATTGGGTCAATTTCATTTACTGCTGGCCAAAACCCAGTTCCTCCAATCTCTGGAGTAAAAGCAAATATTTTATCATGTGTGCTGGTCTCACCATACATAAAATCGTCAGAATCTCCTGCCGCTGGATATAGCCCTGAACTTAAGATATTGGAAAACCCGTTTGCAGCAACCATCATACTAGAAATAGCTACATAAGTGCTGTTGTCTGGAGTTAAAATGTTATTCGCATAGCCAAAAGGATATAAAAGTAAGTCTCCGTAAGTGTGGTTGTTGAGAGCTAATTTGATGCTATGATTTTCTACAAACCATTTAATAGCTTGGTTCTCTGGTTCTGAAAAAGGACCTGTTCCTGGATATGTGTCGTTGTTTGGATCGGAAGAAACACCAGAAGTTCCCCAAATACTTCCAGAGCCATCAATATAATCGTAGTTTCTATTGTTGTCAACACCTGGATTAGAAGTTCCAACGTTTCTTTTGTTTTTTCTATGCATTCCTCCTCCATTCGGGTCATTGTCAACATTGTGTTGGTAACCATCAGGATTAATCATTGGAATAAAATACAATTCAGTATTATCTAATATGCCTTGAACTTCAGGGTTTGTTGAGTAGTTTTCTAGCATGTACCACATGAAATACACTAATTGCTGCATTGATTCAGGTTCTCTAGCGTGGTGTATAGCAGTATACAATACTTCGGGTTCTGCTTCATCGGAATTTGGATTATCAGACATTCTTAGCCAATAGATAGATCTGTTTTCATGTGTTTGAAATGAACTAATAGGGGCTTTGGCTGATATTAAGTTGGGGTATAAAGCTACCATTTCATCTAGTTCTTGGTAAAGCTCATCAAGAGTTAAAAAACCTCCCATAGATCCATGGTTATAATTTGCAGGAACAGGATAGCTTGCAGAGGAAGATCCTGCACAACTAGCATTTTTGTCTAAAGGAGTCGATTTGTTTATTCCTTCATTTTGCTGAACATAAAACTTTTTCACATCCTCAATTTGGATTTCAACTTTCATTCCAAGCATTTTCGCTTTCTGGATATCATTCTCCGAAAAGTCAGACTCTATGTAAACGCCGAATTTATGATTGCCATGGTCGACAGCAAGGCCTTGGTTTGCAAGTGTCAGTATTCCTTTTGGACCGCCATAATATATCCTAGCACGATGATATATTGTTGGTGTTTCTTTTATCATAACTGCAGATTCAAAGGAATCTACATTGAGCGTTTTTTGACAAAAAATGTTACTGCTGAGAAAAATAGTGATTGAAATAATACTGAGTTGCTTCATGAGTTAAATAGGTTTGTGGGGGATGAAGATAGCAAAAAAAAACGTTTAAATTACTAAACCCTCGATTCGTCATAGTTTATTGGTTGTTAAACCATAACTCGCCAACAACAACAAGAGTTGCCTGTAAATCTGAGTCAATGAGATAAATTAAACCTATTCATAATAAATATCATCAAAATCTAGAGCGTCATCTCCAAATGATTCGATATTATCTTGTGCTACTAAATAAGTACTTTGGTTACCAGCTATTTTGGAAAAGTATAAGTCATATTCAACGTTGTCCTCTATTCCAACCATTGATATCATTGCATGATCTTTCCGGTTAGAAGAGGTCAGGTCTGCTTGGCAAATAGGACAAGTAAACTCCACCATTTCGCCATCTTCCAAATTGAATTTTTCGTGGTGTTGATATTTGTACTCACCAATTTTGGGATCTAACATTAATAAGCCTTTATGATTTCTTCTTGTTTTTGTTGCAAATAGAATATGTCCGCCTACATTCAGATATCCTTTACATTTAGGACATAAATAATTGTTGTCTTTCATGCGCATAATTCAAAGTTTTAATAAATACCTTTGCCCGCTGTTAGTGATAATAGCATTTGTCTTAAAGTTAATTATATTTAATGATAAACGCAACAATAAATCGAATTTTTGCTCTACGCAGTGAATAAATCAGTTTCATTAAATAAAGGTTAAATAGTGTTACACGAACAATAAAAAAGATAAAACCTAGTATATGTAAAAGGCGCATAGTAAATTTGTACTGATGACCAACTTAGAAGAAAATATCGACTGGAAAGAGCGTTTTAAAAATGCGCTCGTTCTTTATTTGATTCGAAACGGAGAAAGACCAGTTACCGTATTCAAGTTTTGTGAGGAACTGGGAGTAGATGAATCTATTTTTTATGAATATTATAATTCATTTCGCTCAGTTGAAAAGGAGGTTTGGTTAACGTTTTATAAAGAGGTAAAACAGGCATTAGATGGAGATTCAGAATATTCCACTTACTCAACACACGAAAAGTACATTTCTTGGTTATATACATTAATAGAGGTTTATAAGCAGAATAGGAGTTATGTGGTTTTGCGATATGCTGAAGTAGATAGAAGGTCTCTTAGGCCATGGTTTATGGAATCGTTTAGAGAGGAATTTGCTATTTGGACTAAAGGAATTCTTGACGAAGGAATTGAATCGAAGGAAATTGTTTCAAGGCCTCTTATTTCGGCGAAATATCACGAAGCCTTGTGGGTTCAGTTGCTTTATGTTACAAGAGTGTGGACAAATGATGAAAGTGAAGATTTTCAGGTAACCGACGCTTCAATTGAGAAGTCGAGTGCTCTTCTTTTCGAGTTGATGAAAAGTGGGCCGGTAGATTTGCTTATTGACTTTGTAAAATTTGCCTATCAAAATAAAGCCTATTAGATTTTAATGAAAGAGCAAAGCAAAATACCAACGAGTAAAGTAAAACGAGCCGCCAAGCTGATTGGAACAGGAGCAAAAGTTGGCGGTAATTACATAAAATACTATGCGAATAAAGCAATTGGAGATAAGAATGCAAAAGATAAATTAGATAAAGACAATGCTGAAGACATTTATCAGTCTTTAAGTGAGTTAAAGGGAAGTGCCCTAAAAATGGCGCAAGTAATGAGCATGGATAAAAGCATGTTGCCTAAAGCGATGACCGATAAGTTTGCACAGGCTCAATATAATGCTCCCCCATTGTCTTATCCTCTAGTTGTAAAAACGTTTAGGCAAATGTTTGGAAAAACTCCAACAGAATTATTTGATTCTTTTGAAAAAGAGGCCAAACACGCTGCATCCATTGGACAAGTTCATCTTGCTGTCCTTGGAGATTTAAAGTTAGCAGTTAAAGTTCAGTATCCAGGAGTTGCAGATAGTGTAAAATCAGACTTGAAATTGGTGAAGCCAATTGCTATGCAAATGCTCCACATGAAGGAAAAAGAGATTAAGCAGTACATGCAGGAGATTGAAGGTAAGCTGTTAGAAGAAACGGATTACGTTTTAGAGTTGAAGCAGTCGATGGAGGTTGCAAGGGCTTGCTCTGGATTAAATGGACTGTATTTCCCCAAATATTATCCTGAGTTTTCTAATAAGCGAGTTATTACAATGGACTGGATTGAAGGGATGCACTTGAAAGATTTTTTGGCAACAAATCCCTCTCAGGAGATCCGAAATAGGGTTGGACAACGATTGTGGGATTTTTACGATTATCAAGTTAATGAACTTAATCTTATACATGCAGATCCACATCCAGGAAACTTTCTTTTTCAAGAAGATGGTAGCTTAGGAGTGATCGACTTTGGATGTGTAAAAAGAATTCCTAGAGAGTTTTATATTCTTTATTTCCAATTGCTGAATCCGACTTACCATATGGACGATGATAACTTAAAAGGTCTTTACCATAAATTGGAATTTTTATTAGAATCAGACGATGAAAAAACGGAGGAATTATTTTTTACTCTTTTTAAAGAATCCATGGACCTATTAATTTACCCTTTCACCCAAGAGAAGTTTGATTTTGCCGATGAAGCGTATTTTGATCGGATCTATAAAAAAGGAGAAGAACTTTCTAAAAGTAAGGATATTCGAAAAGGAGGCAAGGCTAGAGGTTCTCGGCATATACTTTATATAAATCGAACATATTTTGGGCTTTTTTCTATTTTACACGAACTTAAAGCAGAGATTACGACAACAACGTCTTTCGAGTTCGAATAGTTCTGCAAGGCGGCTTAATTATCTTTGCCAAACGTAAAAGCGAAGTTTTCAATGTAGTATTTTCACTGAGACATTATAGCTAATATAGCCTCTACTCTTCACTTATTACATGCAACGAGGTTGCGTTTAATAAAAATTATGTTACTTTTGTACTTTAGTTTGATACAAAAAATGTCTGAAAAAAAAATAAACCAAGAAACTTCTTGTTGCAGTGATTCTAGTTGTTGTGACGCACCTGCGACATATGTTCGAACAAAACCAAAGGTTGGTAGGAATAATCCGTGTCCTTGTGGAAGTGGAAACAAATTCAAAAAATGCTGTGGTAAATAATTTGACTCTGTGATAGCTGAACTGAAACAAAAATCCGACTTAATTGGAGCAATAGCAAGTTTTACTTGTATGGTTCATTGTATAGCCACTCCGTTTTTATTTATTGCTTCAGCTTGCTCAAAAAGTTGCTGTGCAGCCGCCCCTGCATGGTGGATTTGGCTTGACTTTGTTTTTTTATTCATTTCTTTCTTTGCTGTTTACAGATCAACAAAAACAACTTCCAAGTCATGGATGAAAAAAGCACTATGGGCTTCTTGGACAGCTCTATTATTGGCGATACTAGTGGAGCAAGCTGCGTGGTTTTCGTTTTCAGAATATTTCAAATATATCGCTGCTTTTTCTCTAATAGGCTTTCATTTATACAATCTGAAATATTGCCAATGTAAATCTGATAAATGCTGTGCAAAAAATGAATAAAGAACATTTAGAGCTCCTTGGGGACAACCACATATCGACAAGTATTGACACGCCTCTACGTGATGATGCCTTTGATAAGTCTGATGAAGAGAAGATTCATAATATCCAATATCATTTTACACAAATCATGGAAGAGTTAGGATTGGATTTAACTGATGATAGCTTGTCCGGCACACCCTATCGAGTGGCAAAAATGTATGTGAATGAAATCTTTAATGGCTTAGATCCAAAAAATAAACCAAAGGCTTCAACATTCGATAATAAATACCAATACGGTGAAATATTAGTTGAGAAAAACATTACGCTCTATTCAACCTGCGAGCATCATTTTCTGCCCATTGTAGGTAAAGCGCATATCGCCTATATTTCAAATGGAAATGTGGTAGGCTTATCAAAAATGAATCGAATTGTTCAATACTATGCACAGCGCCCCCAAGTTCAAGAGCGTTTAACCCTTCAAATTGTAAAAGAGCTGCAGAAGATTCTCAATACTGATGATGTTGCATGCATCATTGATGCTAAACATCTTTGCGTTAATCAAAGGGGTATTAAAGATGTAGCGAGCAGCACAGTTACTTCAGAATTCGGCGGGGTTTTCAAAAACAAGGACAAAAAGCAAGAGTTTCTTGATTACATAAAATTACCAACCGAGTTTTAAAGGTAATTCTCATGGTTCTCACATCTCTAAGGTCCTGAATTAAACTCCTAGTAGCTTCAACAAAGGATCTCAATTCCGTAGATCTTTAGACAGCTACCTAAACCTCAAGCTATTGTTGTAGTATGTTTGTTTTTTGGTTCTGATGTATCAATGAATTTCTATTAGTTGGGGTAATTTGTTTTCGAGGTGAAAAATGTAAAGCCCGGAGGGTAATTGAGGCAGTTTAATTTGGGAGTTGGAACTATTTACTTTCCCCGATAAGATCAGTTGACCTGAGATGTTGTAGATATTATACCAAGCAGCTTCAGTTAGATCTGTTTTTATTCTTATAAAATCTTTAGCAGGATTAGGATAAATGAAGATTTCGTCTTTTTGAGGGTTTAATTCATTTAGATCTGTATGGAGCATGCAATCCGGGATGATACTATTATTTATTGTCATGTTTAAGGCATGATCGTATAAGGCATCACAAATGTATAGTCCTTCTCCTTCGCCATTGGTTAAAAGACAGATGCCTAAATCATTTTGTGGATCTATGTATAAATAGGTGGAGACACCCTGCTCTCCACCGCTATGTCCCCATACCATCACTTCTCCTCCGCTGTGGTAGAGTTTAGTTTTGTGCCAGTTTAAACCCGTTACGGTATCTATAGTCGGGATTTGCAAAGACAGCATTTCGTTTACGCTAGATGAAGACAGTATGGAGTTGGTACCTAAAGTACCTCCATTTAAGAAGGCAATCATGTAATTTCCTATGTCCATCGCAGTGCTTCTTAGTTGGCCGTTTGGGTAGTCAGCAAAACCATAATGATCGACGGAATTGTAGTTTCCGTTTTGGAAGTAATGTGGTGTTGCAACTTGGTTTGGGTCGAAATCAGAAAAGTGCCATGCGGTATTTACCATACACAATGGATCGAATAAGTTATTATCGCAATAATCATCAAATGGAATACCGGTGCTTGCTTCTACAAGATATCCGTTGAGAGCAGATCCCATATTCGAATAATCGTAAGTTGAACCTGGGGCTGTGTTCAAAAAATTATCAGAGGCATTATAATTAGATCCTGAAGTAGGAAAGTAGTTCTGCATACAATTTGACAATGAGATTGTTGGGTCAGGGTAGCCGTAGAAGGAACTCATAACTGACCAGTTATCGTTGATAGATCCCGTATGTGTCATGAGTTGGCGTGCAGTAATGGAATCGTTTGTAAAATTAGGTATATCTACTGACCATGGGAGGTAATTGTTTACGCCTGCATCTAAGTCAATAATTTCTGTCTCGTAAAGTTGCATAACTGCTGTTCCAGTAAACAGCTTGGAAACAGATGCTAAAAGAAAAACAGTTGTGTCCTCTACAGGTAATGAATTGGCTACATCAGCGTATCCATAGGATTCTAGCCATACGATTTCACCATTTTTCACAATTATAGTGGAAGCACCAGGAAAATGACGCGTA
>JAQWQH010000031.1 GCA_029244805.1 Flavobacteriales bacterium | reverse complement strand
CCCAGACAAAAGAGATATAATAGCTGACTTGAACCAGATTGCAGTTGAAGAACTATTGCATTTTAAACAAGTATATGACATTATGTACAAGCGAGGTCTAACTATTGATTCTGAGTTCAAGAAAGATCCATATATGAAAGGGCTCTCCTCTGTTATTCTCGAAGACACCCAAAAAAGGCTACTGGACCGTCTA
The DNA here is from genome assembly GCA_029244805.1 of Flavobacteriales bacterium. Taxonomy (GTDB): domain Bacteria; phylum Bacteroidota; class Bacteroidia; order Flavobacteriales_D; family Parvicellaceae; genus CALSMU01. The sequence continues at coordinate 8,278 of JAQWQH010000031.1, read as the reverse complement.
ATACTTGCTTCAGTTGATGAAATGAGAGGTGTTGAACGCTTCAAATTGATAAGCGAAGTAACGGAAGATCAAGAGTTGAAGAAATTCTATAGTAACCTTTATATTCAAGAAAAGGAACATGTTGACATATTCCTTCAATTAGCTGAAAGATACTTCTCTACTGAAGATGTAGAATCTAGACTGGAAGAGATTCTTATCAAAGAAGGCGAAGTAATTGAATACCTACCTTGGCGACCCGCTATACACTAGCGGATATAATTATTCATCATTAAATTTCTTATTAAAAGACCTTTTCGTATGTTTGATAAACAATGAAAGATGGTTTCTTAGACATATCTAAACTTAATAAGTTATCTCCAGAAAAAGGAAGAGTATTAATTTCAGAGCCTTTTATGGCAGACGAACGCTTTAAGCGCTCAGTCGTTTATCTCTGCGAACACAATGAAGATGGATCATTTGGATTCGTTATGAATAATTTTTTAGATGTTTCTCTTTCTGAATTAGTAGAAGATATCGTTAATGAAGAGTTTAAAGTAAGTTTTGGCGGACCAGTAAGCCCTGACAACCTGTTTTATCTGCACACTTTAAAAGATGAGCTTGAAGGGTCTTACGAGGTAATATCCGGTCTCTACACGGGCGGAAAATTTGAAGATTTAATACCATTAATCAATACTGGGATGATTGCTCCGAATCAAATTCGTTTCTTCTTAGGTTATTCTGGATGGGAAGCGGGTCAATTAGACGCTGAACTTTCCTGCAACTCCTGGATTGTAGGTAAAACAAATACGAATCGGGTATTGAACACAAAGAATAAAGACTTATGGAAAAAAATTTTAGACGAAATGGGCGGAAAATTTAAAATGATTTCAAATTTCCCCGAAGACCCCAGTTTAAACTAAAACTCCCGCACTCTCCCTAAGATTTATTAGTTCTAGAATCTTTTTTGATATCTTGTTGAAATACCTTTTACTTTTGTATCCACCAACCCATTGAACACCTTGAATGGCGTTCGTAAGAAAGATTTCATCTGCCGCTAACAAATTTTGAGGTGATAAAGTGTTTTCATAAACGGTAATACCATTTTCAATTGCTGTGTTAATTACATTCATTCTCATAATTCCCCCTATACAACCGTCTTCTAATGGAGGTGTATATAAAACACCGTTACTCACAATAAAAACATTCGAAGAAATTGATTCGATTATTTTGCCTTTCGCGTTTAATATAAAACACTCTTGAAAATTATTTTTTTTGGCAAAATTCGCGGCCATTATTGGCAATAACGCATTAATTGATTTGTATTTTGATAGAACATTCACGCTTTTATTCATTTCAGAATAAATATCTACCATCAACCCATGTTCATTTAAGGTGAAATAATTATTAGGCAGATGACTTGCATCAATAAAAAACATAGCCTTATTGGATTCTGAAAAATACGTTCCTTCTCCATCTCTAAACAAACTGATTCTAGCTTTACCACCGGCCTGAATACTATTTTTCTCTATTAAACTTTTAATTTGGCCTTTAAAATAATCCACTGAAAAATGATTCGGAATTTCAAGGTTTAATATAATAGCCCCCTGAAGCATTCTTTCAATATGAAATTGCAAATTATAGGGTGAGCCATTTACAATACGAACAGACTCAAAAACACCATCCCCAAACCTAAATGCTCTATTATCTTTCAAAAAAGCCTGTTTTGTTGCAAGCAATTCTCCATTTAGTATTATGTATTCTCCTTTTGCCATATAAAGTTAAAAATAAAGATTGCTTTCGTACCAAAATAAATAATAAGACAATACGGTTAAAATATCCTACTAAACCAATCATTTATCATATCAACGAAATTTGTCAAAAACGTAAAATCTAATAATGCAGTAAAAAAAACTCCAAAAAAAGCACCTCCAATGTGCGCATCATGCGCAATTCCAGTACCACCTTTTTTACTCATATAATGCTCTGCCAATAAATACAGAACTCCAAAAATAAAACTTGGAATTCTAATTGGAATAAATAAAAGCCCCATACCTCCAGTTGGATATAAAATGATTGAGCTAAACACAATTGCTGAGACTGCCCCTGAGGCTCCAACTGCCAGATAACTAGGATTGTCTCCATGTTTCTTTAAAGAAGGCACCGTTGCAAATAACAACCCTCCCACATATAAACTGATGTAATACAAGTAACCAACATTTCCAAAACCCCCAACAAAAACACCACTATTCACATTAACATAACCTTCAACTAAAACGCTCTCTACAAAGCCACCAAAACTATAAAGCACATACATATTAAGCCCTAAATGCATGTAATCAGCATGAACAAAGCCATGTGTAATCATCTGCCACCAGCGTTTGTGATGTTTTACAGAATATGGACTTAAAGTTAACTTATAACTCAAATCTTTATCGTTAAATGCTAGAAAAGAAAAAACAAGAGTAATAGCAAGTATTATTGTTGTTATACTAAGGGAAATCACAAATTATTGCTTCTTTTTAAGTTGAATATCTTTTGTAATGAAAGATTTGAAGGATGATTTGTCTAATATTTCAATTTCATCGTAAATTTCTTCATATCCAGGTTGACCGCCAACATAAATATCATATTTACCCTTCGGTAAAATCATAATATACCTCAGTGATTTCTCATTTGGAATATAATCTCCATAAACTTCTTCCGTTTCTAAATCCGTTACTTGAATGAATAAGTCAATAAATTTATCAGCATTATCATCAGATGAAATCGTTCCTGAAATTACCGTATAACGTGGTTCCACTTCTAAAAAATCTACCCTGTAAATATCTAAATCTCCATAACCTCCTTTTCTTACTGCCGAAATATATCCATGCTTTCCAGATTCTGAAACTCTAAAATTCATATTATCTTCTGGTGTATTCAGCGGATAACCTAGGTTTTGCACACTTGAGTACTTATTTTTTATTGGATCCCATGTTGTTTTAAAAATATCAAAACCACCCATACTTGTGTGACCTTTGGATGAAAAATACAATGATTTCCCATCGGGTGATAAATTAGGAAAATCTTCATCAAACTTAGTGTTAATGGTTGGGCCCAAATTCGTAGGTAAACTCCATTTTCCATTAGGCAACAATTGGCAAGAGTATAAATCAATGCCGCCATAGCCGCCAGGTCTATCACTAGCAAAATACAATTTGCTTCCATTATTGTTGATACATGCTGCTATTTCCACATGTTTCGAATTAACATTCTTCTCTAACTTGCTAGGCTCTCCTAATGCAGCTCCATTAATTTTACACTCGTATAGATCTCCAAACTGTTTGAAATCCTCATAGTAAAAGATAGCTCTTGTTCCATCGGAATTTAAACCAACAACCTCTTCTTTACCATCGGGTGTATTAATTTCTCCCGCTAAAGGTTGTGCTTTTTGGTATTCTCCAGATTTAACATGAGACATAAATATATTTGGCAAATATGACCCATCTAATTGCACTGTGCTACTTAAGTCTCTTTTCGAATTAAATAGTAAAAATGATTCATTGACTGGGATAAAAGGAAAATAATCTGCGTAAGGTGAATTTATATTTTTCCCAAGATTTTCAAATTTTACTTTTACCCCGAACTTCATCAGCTCTTTGGCATTTTCACAATATTCAATCTGTTTAATCGCGTCTATTTTGTTTGCTTCAGAACCACTGTTAGTCTCTCTAAACTTTTCATAAGCCGCAATAGCAGCATCAAACTGATATCCAAAATGATATGCTCTACCCAGCAAATACCAAGCATTAGCATCTATCTTGGGGTTCTTAGTTAATGATTCTAAATGGGGTATTGCAAGAGATTTATCAATATTCGTATTCAAATAACTTACCGCTAAATTGTAATTGTATTCGAGATTGTCTTTATCCGCTTCATACAGAGGAATATATTCGTCGATTGCTTCTTCAAAATTACCAGCTTCAAAAAACTTCATCGCTGTTTTCTTGTCTTGAGCCGAAAGGTTTACAAAAACAAATAATAGCACAGGTAAACTTAATAATATTTTCATTTTATATCTATTAGATTACAAATATATAGGTAATAGAAAGATTAAAGACAAGGAATGTGTAAAACTTTAGTTGCTAGTATTGTACAATTAAGCATAGTCCTAATATATTTGGCATATTAAAATCAAATATTGTGGCGAAGCAAAGTAATTTTTTAGGTGAATTTATTAAGGGTCGAAAAGTCGTAGGTGCTGTGGCGCCTAGCTCTAAGTTTTTGATGAAGAAAATGATTGCTCCAATAGATTTTCAGAAGGCGGATGTCATTTTGGAACTAGGTCCAGGAAATGGTGTTTTTACAAAAGCTATTTTGGAAAGAATGAAACAAACCTCAAAGTTATTTTCTTTTGAATTAAACACAGCTTTTTACCAGCACATCTCCAACAATGTAGATGACAAACGACTTACTTTAATTAACGATACTGCTGAGAAAATTGACGAATATCTGGAAAAACATGGAATTGGAAAAGTTGACTACATAGTTTCATCTCTTCCATTTACGGTTATCCCAAAGGAGATTAAACTGACAATTATAGATAAATGCGTAAATCAATTAAAAGATGATGGAATGTTTATTCAGTTTCAATATTCATTAAATGCTAAGAAGTTGTTGAGTTCAAAATTTTCTCAAATAAAAATAGATTTTTCCGCGTTAAATTTCCCCCCAGCCTTTGTATACAAGTGTAAATTATAGTTTTCTACCTCGAAGCATCTCTCTTTTGCCAGGAGGTCCTTCTAAACGTTCCATTACAAACCCCACACTCTTTAAGTCTCTCCTTACTTGTCCTTTTGCACAGTAAGTTACAAATACTCCCTGCGGACGCATTGCTTTATAAATTTTTTCAAAAATCGAAATATCCCACATTTCAGCTTGGGAATTAGGTCCAAAGGCATCATAGTAAACTAAATCAATCGGTTGCGTAATCTCAAAATTCTGAATTGTTGTTTCAACCTTTTTGATAGAAAACAAACTTGTTATAGAACATAACGTTTCCCAAGGTGAATTATGAATATTTTTAAATACTTCATGCGAATTATCTTCAATAACCGTTGCGTCATAATTCAAACTATCCAATACTTTGATTGACAACGGATTCGCTTCAAGTCCAATATAATTGACTTCACTTGTAGAATTCACACATGTAAGCAGCGCATTTAACCCCGTACCAAAACCTACTTCTAAAATATTAATTGGCCTTTTTGGTTTTTCAATCTCTTTCAATCCTTTGGATATAAACACATGCAAAGCCTCTTGAACTGCTCCATGTCGAGAATGGTAAGTCTCGTCAATATCTTTTCTATATATTGTATGAGAACCATCTTTGGAAATAATTAGCCTTAAATCCATAATTGACTTTGAATAATAGTTATTTCCTGAGTTATTAATTTATTCATGTGTCAACTGACGCGCTTCATTAACATCAATTTCTTCTCCATCTTGGAAAGAAACAATCTTGGCAACACCCACGCCTTGGTCGGTGAAGTTTTTAAGTAGTATCTCTGCCTCAGAATACAAATTTGTATTTCCACAATAGTAAGTAATGCTTTCCCCTTCAGGCGTGGACTCTATCCCTAAATAATCTAATTGAACAAATATCATACTTCTAGCTTGAGGAACACCGTCCGAATAGGACCCTAGAAAAACCCTATACTCTAGACCTTCAAATGGAGTTGGCATCAACTCAACAGGGATAGTATCTAATTCTTCACTACTTAATTGATTCTCGTTTACATTTGTTGGTGCTACAGTATTCATTTTACTATTTTCAGAAGGAATAACATCTGAAGCATTATTCGTTGAGGAACTAATATTTTTATTGAGATCGCCGTCAACTGAAATTGCAAAAACCCCATCTCCTTTCTCAGCTATAAGTTGATTCGCTTCAATTATTGTTACTTTATCTCCGTTGTAATAAGCTGTTATAAATGCTCCAACCAAGCCTTTAGCTATCATTTCGTTTTTGCGTTCCACTGTTTCTTGAACTGAACGAAAAATACCAGTAGAGTATTTATACAATCCATTTATATTTTTTATCACAAGAGGGGAAACATTAAATACGTTATCCGCTTGTATCGATTTGGAAAAAGCTCCAACTTGAACTGTAAAGAATAATCCTTCTATTATTTCTACAGCCTCAACCGCAGCAGCATCACTTCCTAAATCATTAACATATTGAGCAGCATCTTCCAAGGCCATTGAAGACTCTTCAGTCTCATTTATCTCGGCAGATTGGGATTCCGTTGTTGTACTTGAATTATTTTCTATTTGAACAAACTTCGTCGAAACAGGTGAACCTTCGCGCTCTAATTTACGCGCTTCAGATAATGACATATACCCTCCATTGTATATTGCAACAACAAAAGCATCAGAATATCCAATACTTCTAATTTCATTTTTTGCAATATTGGCGATTTCCCAAGCAGTAAAGTAACCAACTCTATAACGCGTTATACCATCTCTTATAGCTTCGGCAGAAATAGGCGCAAACCCTTTGAATAAATCTTGTGGGATAGGTTTTCTAAAAGCACCTACCTGAACTTTATATATTAACCCATCTGGATTTGCTGGGTTTACAGGAATTGGATTTTCTTCTGAATAATTCATTTCAGCATTGACAGCAAAAATATTATCTACAAGTTCCGCGGGAGGAACAAAGTTAGTAGCCACAACATCATCAACATCTATTTCAGTAATAGGCTTCTTATCATAATTAGATAGTGCTAACGCCTTGTAATCATTCGCTGTTGCTTCATCTAAGTTTGCTATTGTACTATTTCTTTCCTCTTGAGCAAAGGTCAAGGAACTATATAAATCCTCCACTGTTGCTTCAGCAGCCTGTTTCTTCTGTCGATTAACACTTGCATTCGTTCTTAATTCCTCTGCCTTTGCCAAAAATTCAGCTTTCTCAGTTTCATTAATGGTTGACTTTGCTTTTGATTCAAAATCATTCGCTTTATTCTCTTGTTGTAAAGCGAGGTTTCCATAAGAATTGGCAGTTGATTTTTCTTGTTCTAACTCATTTTCTATGTCAACTACATTTTGTTGTTTAGCATAAAAATCAACATACCCATCGGACTTTCGAATGGGATCCACCTCTTCTGAACTTAGGTTATTCAATAGATTTTCTTCTTCTAAAATTGCATCTTCTTGTAACTTTGTTTTATCTCCTTGAGATCTTAGATTATTTGCTTCTTCCTCTCTTACCATAGAAAGGTTAGCATATTTATCCGCTTCATTAATTGCTTCAATCTTTTCTTCTTTTTTCAGCGTTAAAGCATTTTCCCTTAATTCAGATGATTTATTCGCGTATTCAATTGCTTTGGCATCAGCTTCATCAGCTTTTGATAATATTTGAGTAGATAGCCTATCTCCTTCATCTTCTTCAACAGAGGTTATATTATCATGCTCCGCTTCATAAAACTCAACAACAGCTTCAGCATAAAGTTTTTTCGCTTTTTTGTAATAGTTTATAGCTGTAGCTTCATTTTTAGAAGCTTCATCCAAATTTTTTGCTCTTACATTTCTGTCTTTCTCATTCGCATTTTGCGCTCTTAGGGCTTCGGCTTCTGCCAATAATTTATTACCCGCGCTTTCAAACTCCTCAGCTTGTCGCTTTGAGAATGTCTCCTCGGTTATATTTTCTGCAGTAAACTTTGACTCATTCAATCCTGACAAAGCTAAATCCGCTTCGTTCTTATTTGCTATTTCCACTACTTCAGCTAGGCGCATTTCCTTTGTATTCTTTTGTTCTTTTAGTTTTTCAATTTGTTGATTAATTTTCTTCTTGTCTTTTTCTGATGCGCCCTCTAATTTTACTTCTTGCGTTTTAATTTCTTTATTTATTAGTGCTAATTCATCAATCTCAACTTGATTTTCAGCAATCATTTCAGCAGAAGTGCTATTTGTATACTTGAAATCTTCTATACCTTTTTCATCTGGCACCAACGAAACTTCAAAAATCTCTAAATCTGTTTCATTTGGATTAAACAACACACCTGCAACTTCCTCATGCGGCAAATCCATTACTTCGGCCACATTCGCCCGCTCTGTTTCAACAATATCTTCAACTTCTGTTTCATCAATGTCTGCTACTTCTGTTTCATCAATGTCTGCTACTTCTGTTTCATCAATGTCTTCAACTTCTGTTTCATCAATGTCTGCTACTTCTGTTTCAACAATGTCTGCTACTTCTGTTTCAACAATGTCTTCAACTTCTGTTTCATCAATGTCTGCTACTTCTGTTTCATCAATG
>JAQWQH010000083.1 GCA_029244805.1 Flavobacteriales bacterium | reverse complement strand
TTCATGCACTTGCTAATGAATATGCTCATATTTTTCTTCATGGGGAAAATGCTAGAGCAATATCTTGGAACAAAAAAAATGTTGAGCATCTACATATTAGGAGGAATTGTTGGAGCCCTAATTTATTTTGGAGCACATAATATCTTCCCGCTGTTAAGTGAAAAAGGCCATGTACCTATGGTAGGAGCATCAGCCTCTGTAATGGCAATATTAGCAGCAATAGCTACCTACGCTCCCAATGTAGAAGTATATGTTTTTGGCGCTATCAAAGTAAAACTATATATTATCGCAATACTTTATGGATTAATAGATTTATTGAGTCTAGGTTCAGGAGACGGAACTGCTCACTTCGCGCATCTTGGTGGAGCATTATGGGGATTTTTGTATATTTCACAATTCAAGAAAGGAAAAGATATGGCCACTTGGTTTGATAAACTAATGAGTCGAGTAGTTGGAACTTTCAAAAAAGCTCCTAAAATAAAGATCGCTCATTCTAAATATCGAAAACCAAAAAAAGCTTCATTCAAAAAAACACCTCCAAGAGATGACAAAGAATACAATAGTCAGAAAATGGATAAGCAAGCGCACCTAGATGCCATTTTAGATAAAATAAAAGTGGGAGGATATGAATGCTTATCCGTTGAAGAAAAGAGGTTTTTATCTGAATTCTAATCTATTCACATATCGGTAAAACAAAACCATATCAGAACTTAAATCGTCTTGAAAAATTTCTTTTCATTCTAAATGTATTTTGTTCATTAAGCATGGTGTTTTCATGTTTAACATTTTATGTAAATCCTGAATACACTACATTCTTTTCGTTTATGGGGCTTGGGTTCCCTTTTGCATTATTTACGAATATGTTATTCTTTTTCTATTGGTTATGGAAAAGAAATAAATATTTCCTTATTTCTTTAATTGTATTGCTGGCAAGTTCGTATCACACAAGTAGATTTGCCCAACTTACATTTTGGAGTTCAGGCTGTCCTGAAAACGCTTCATCACTAAAAATAATGAGTTACAATGTCAGATTATTTGATTTGTACAATTGGACCAAAAATGAAAAAACTAGAGATCAAATCCTTACTTTCTTAAAAGAGGAAGAAGCGGATGTAATCTGTTTTCAAGAATACTATTATACCTCCGGAAATCAGCTTGACACCAGAGACACTTTGCTACAATTATTAGATACCAAATATTATTTCGAACACTTTACCTCTAAGGTAAAAGAATCTAGCAAAAACAATAACTATTCTAACTTTGGATCAGCTATTTATTCTAAATATCCCATTATTAATTCTGGGATCATTCCTTTTGAAAATGATGGAACAAATAATTGTATATATATAGACATTAAACGAGAAACAGACACCTTGCGTATATTCAATGCTCACCTAGGTTCTATACGTTTTCAATCGGAAGATTATAACTACATAGGAGGCAAAGGAAATCCTATTAATAAAGGCCAAAAACCAGTAGAACAAAAAATTCTAGGACGTTTAGCAATTGGGTTCGAAAAAAGAGTTTCACAGTGTAGTTCAGTTTTAAAAGAAGTAGAAAACTCTCCGCACCCCAGAATAGTTTGTTCTGATATGAATGACACCCCTATTTCTTATTCCTATAATCAATTTTCATCTGAACTAAATGATGCTTTTACGGTTAGTGGAAATGGAATTGGTGGAACTTATATCGGTAATTACCCCTTTTTGAGAATAGATTACATCTGGTACGATGATTATTTTGGATCGTGTAACTTTGTCACCCATCAACAAGAATTAAGCGATCACAAGGCTGTTAGTTGTACCCTATATAGTTCGATTTAGAATCTTTTTTATTGCCAATCCCATTATTGTAAATACCTTTGTAATGCTAAACTATCTTATCGCTGCGATGCAAATCGGAGAGGAAAGTCCGGGCAGCGCAGAGCAATATGCTTCTTAACGGGAAGGCTATTATTTATAGTAGACAGATAGTGCCGCAGAAAACAAACAGCCTAATTTTGAACTTGTTCAAAACGGTGATGGTGAAAAGGTGGGGTAAGAGCCCACCAGTGCTGATGGCGACATCAGTAGCTTGGTAAACCTCATATGCTGAAAAACCAAATAAACCAGGGGTTTCCGACGTGTCGGAAAGAAGAGCTGCTCGCTCGACCTGGAGGGTAGGTTGATTGAGCCCCGTAGTGATATTGGGCCTAGATAAATGATAAGACTCGACAGAACCCGGCTTATCGGTTTAGCTCCCACTTCGGTGGGATTTTTTCTATACACACTAGACTTTAGAACGTTTCTATTCTAGGCACTAAATAGTAATATTTAGTGCCTTTTGTCTAGCGTCTTTATGACAAAATCTACCTCTGCCAAAGCTTTCTGGTGCTATATCGAATTAATTAGTCTACTTTTGCAAAAAATTTTATACAAATATGACATTTAAAGACTTGGGTCTCCGTCCGGAGGTCTTACAAGCGTTAAACGATTTAGGATTTGAAAACCCGACGCCAATACAAGAAGAGGCGATTCCTGAGTTGTTGAGTAGCCAAAGAGATTTAGTAGGCTTAGCGCAAACAGGAACAGGAAAAACAGCGGCATTTGGGTTACCGCTTATTGAATTAACAGATTTTACAAAAAAACATGTTCAAGCATTAATCGTTGCGCCAACAAGAGAATTGGGAATGCAGATTGCTTCTGACATGAAAACGTTTACAAAGCATGTCCAAGGCGCTAGAGTTGCAACCATTTATGGTGGCGCTAGTATTGATAAGCAAGCAAAAGAAATTAGAGGTGGGGCACAAATTGTGGTTGCAACACCAGGTCGATTAATCGACATGATGAAACGTAAGATCATTAAACTTAGTGAAGTAAACGTCGTAGTATTAGATGAGGCAGATGAAATGCTTAATATGGGCTTCAAAGAAGACATTGATTCTATTCTAGAGCAAACGCCAGAGCAAAGAAATGTTTGGTTATTTTCTGCAACAATGCCCAAAGAAGTGGCAAAAATTGCAAAAAACTACATGAGCAATCCTTTTGAGGTTACTGTAGGAACAAAAAATACAACTGCTGCAAATCTTGAGCATGTGTATTACACAATTAAGGAACGCGACAGGTATCACGCTCTGAAAAGAATTTTAGATTTACACCCAAACATATATGGCGTAATCTTCTGTAGAACAAAAAGAGCTACGCAGGAAGTTGCAGATAAATTAATGCAAGATGGTTATAGTGCCGAACCATTGCATGGAGATTTATCTCAAGGACAAAGAGATGCCGTAATGGGTAAATTTAGGAAGCGTACTATTCAAATGCTAGTAGCTACTGATGTAGCTGCCCGTGGAATTGATGTTAATGATATTACACATGTTGTAAATTACAACCTTCCTGAAGAAGTTGAAAATTACACACACCGAAGTGGAAGAACTGCTAGAGCCGGTAAACATGGTATTTCGGTAGCTTTGGTCTCTCCTAGGGAAATTGGAAAGATTAAATCTATTGAAAGAATTATTGGAAAAGAATTTGAGAAAGGAGAGATCCCTTCTGGTGATGAAGTTTCAAAAGCTCAATTATTTCACTTAATTGAAACGGTTAAAACGACCGAAGTAAAAGAAGAATTGGGTAAATATTTACCTGCAATCTTGGAGCAATTTGAAGACCTAGAGAAAGAGGACATCATTAAGTTATTTGTGAGTTCTGAGTTCAATCCAATGTTGGAATACTATCAGAAGTCTTATGATTTAAACGCATCTGTTTCTGCAAGAGATAGAGAAAGAGGCGATAGAGATGGTGGCAGAGACAGAGGTAGAAATAGAGACAGAAACGATGAGAACAAACAACGTTTTCATGTTAACCAAGGTGAAGAAAGTGGTTTAAATAAAGGCGCGGTACTTCGATTGGTTTGCCAACATTCTGATATAAGTTCAGGAGAAGTTGGAAGGATAGATTTATTTAGAGAATTTTCTTTCTTTGAAGTTGACAAAAAATTCGCTGATCAGGTTTTACAAGGGATGAGAGGTGCTGAATTTAACGGTGAAGGTCTAAAAGTAGAGTTTGCTGGAGACAAAAAAGGCGGAAGCCGAAGTAGAGATAGTCGCGGTGGAAGCAGAGGCGGCAACCGTGGTGGAAGTCGCGGAGGCGGTGGATACAAAGGTAGCGGAGGTGGAAGCCGAAGTGGCGGTGGAAGTTCTCATAGAAAAGGAAACAGCGGAGGTACCGGTGGCGGAGATAGAAGCCGAAGAAGAAGGAGAGGATAATTAATAAAAAGAGAGGTTTAATCACCTCTCTTTTTTATTTTTACCACAGAATGTCAGTACAAAGTCTCTACAGCAACGGAAAATTATTATTAACAGGAGAATATCTTGTTATTGATGGTGCTAAAGCTTTAGCTGTGCCCACGCAAAAGGGGCAAGCCTTAACCGTAAACGAAATGGGAAAAGGTTCTCAATTAATATGGAAAAGCTTGACTTACGACGAGAAATGCTGGCTTGAAGTTAATTTTTCTCTCCCAGACTTTTCAATTGAAAAATCCTCTGATCAGAATAAATCAAATTGGTTGCAAAAATTGTTAATTTCTGTTCGAGAGCTAAATCCTAATTTTCTAACTAAATCCAAATCAATTGAAGTCAAAACAACTCTAGATTTCCCTAGGGATTGGGGATTAGGCTCAAGCTCTACATTAATAAACAATGTTGCGCAATGGGCACAGATAGATCCTTTTAGCTTGCACTTTAAAATATCCAATGGAAGCGGCTATGATATTGCTTGTGCAAAAGAAGATTCACCTATAGTCTATTCGACAAAACATGAAATTCAAACAATTACTCCAATTCAATTAGAAAAAAGCTTTTTTGATCAAGTCTTTTTTGTTCATCTAAATAAAAAGCAAAATAGTTTTGACGCTGTTACATCGTACAATGATGTAAAAACAGGAATTGAGATACAAGATTGTATTGAATCACTCAACCAAATAACGAATAAGTTTATTCAAGCAGACTCTTTAAAAGATTGGGAGCAAGCAATGAACGAACATGAGCATCTCCTATCTAATGTTCTTGAACAAGAAACTATAAAAGAAAAACTATTCCCAATGTATCCGAATAGTATAAAGTCTCTTGGTGCATGGGGAGGAGACTTTGCAATGGTAACAGGAACATCAAGCGATATAAACTATTTTATTCTTAAGGGATATGATACAATTGTTCCATGGAAAGAAATGGTTTTACGATAGCAATTCGCCCTATTCAAAATTACAATACAAATTATTTCTTTTTTCACATAGCTTTCCGCCCATAACGGTAGAAACCTTTAAAATAGCAGGGCAAAATCATATGTGGATTATTTGAAAAAAAAGGAATGACAATGAAAAGCTAGGCATTAAAGCAACATTTCTATTCAAATGTTATATAATGACAAATAATTTTTAGCTAAAGAAACATAAACGAAATGGTATTTAGCGTATTTGTGTTAAAGACGTTATTGTAGATATTTATTTACTTGAAAAAAGAAATATAACATCCAGAAGAACTTTAAAAAACGTTTTAAAACAATGAAATTTTATTAATTTCATCGTATGGATAAAAAATTAATTATAGAAATTGATGGTGATCTTTATGATGAGTTCTTAAGCATGAGTTATACCTTAAAAGTTGAAGGAGGAAAAGAAGAGCTTTGGATTCCTTTGTACCCAAATCAAAATATTCAGAATTATCTTCTTGACATTCTAACTTTTTGTGGAATTAGTTTTAAAAAATTACTTTCAATAAGTAACTATGATGATGAAAATGCAAAAGAAAGGTACCTAAAAGAACATCATAATAAATTAATAAAATCAACGTATAAGTTAAATCCGTTGCTTATAAAACTACAAGGGAATATTATTTTATCAAATGCACAAGATTCTAATCCAAACACTCCATTAGGGCTTTGGAGACATGATGAAAATGACCCAGAACTCCATAAGCGTTGGGAAAAGTGCCTTGTTAACAGATGGAAAAGTAAAGAGTTCACCATTTATTTAGATGATGAGGATGATGCTACGGGGGAAGAGGTCGTTGAAAAACTATGTAATATATTATCCGCTGTAAATGTGCCTTTTAATAAATGTAAAACAAATGAAAACAACATTTTGGAAACCAAAGTAATAGATGAAAATAAGCCTGTGGGAAATGTCGTAAAGCTTAGTTTGCTTTTTATTTATAATAAACTTGAAGATGAGGGTTTTGAAGGGGTAATTGAAGATTTTAATGATGGGTTGGAGATAGCAACTAAGTCCATTGCAATGTTTTTAGATGATATTAATGAAGAGTTTGGAGGAAACATTCTCGATAATGTTATTTTTAAAGGTAAAAGTGGAAATTTACTGAAATTTCCAGATGATTTCACCAATGATGAATGGGACTTTGAAAATGAACAGCTATATGTATTATTAAAAAAAGAGATTGATCCTGATATTATGAATCAGAAATTTCTAAATCTCAGCGAATATGGTTTTTATGCAGATTTTATGGCAGGCGATGACATTATATGTCAAGGTTATGATTATGGAGAATATGATACAGGATATTATAATCCATACGGAGATATAAACGGATATATTCTTAATGAAAACTCGGACGAATATGATCAGGCAAAATCAATACTGCAAAATCTATTTACTGAAAATAAATAATTGTTTTCAATAGGCCAAAGAAACAGAAAAACCTCACGCATTGAAAATTATATGTGTTAACATTCCTGTTAATAATTGTTTAACATTATTTCATATTTCAATTGCAATACGAATACCTTTGTTTACGTTAAGAAACCAATAAATATGGATTTTGTATATACCACTGAAGCAAACAACTTACCCGAAGGAAAAGTATCTTGGGAAAGCCCATCTAACATAGCCTTGGTGAAGTATTGGGGAAAAAAAAGAGAACAACTTCCTGCAAATCCTTCTATTAGCTTCACATTAAACAATTGCAAAACTACAACTAGTCTGTCCTACTCTGTCTCAAACAATTTATCTTTTGAAGTATATGTAGATGGAAAAAGAGAAGAAGGTTTTGAACCAAAAATAAAAACGTTTTTTGAACGAATAAGTCCATATTCTTCATTTATCAATAATTATAAATTTAGAATTGACACTTCTAATTCATTTCCACATAGCAGTGGAATAGCGTCCTCTGCATCTGGATTAAGCGCTTTAGCATTATGCATTTGCTCAATCGAACAAAACATCAATTCAGAATTTGAAGGTGAATTGTTCCTAAATAAAGCTTCTTTTCTGGCTAGATTAGGATCTGGAAGTGCTTGTCGTTCACTATTTCCAAAAATGGCTTCTTGGGGAAAGCACAGCGAGCTAAAAAATAGTTCAGACGTTATTGGTTCGCCCTATGATGATATACATCCAGTATTTGCAACCTACCAGGATACTATTCTGTTAGTTGACAAAGGCCAAAAACAAGTAAGTAGCACCGTAGGACATGGACTTATGCACCAGCATCCTTTTGCTGAAACGAGGTTTAAGCAAGCAAACAATAGTTTAAGTAAATTGAAAAGCGCCTTAAAAACAGGAGATTTAGTCACATTCAATAAAATAGTGGAAACCGAAGCACTTACGCTCCACGCTATGATGATGAGTTCTGACCCTTATTTTTTATTAGTAAGACCAAATACGATAGCAATTATTGAAAAAGTTTGGGAATTCAGAGCAGAGCATCAGCTTAATTTGACTATAACTTTAGACGCAGGAGCAAATGTTCATTTACTATATCCCAAAGCAGAAAAGCATGCTGCACTAGACTTCATTAAGTCTGAATTAGTTGTATTTTGCGAAAATGGAGCGTATATTTGTGATAAAGTTGGTTTAGGACCAAAACAACTAGGTTTATGAGTTTAATTAAAGATTCACTTTTTTACGGCAAGATTCTTCTATTTGGAGAGTATGGCATCATTGAAGACTCAATGGGTTTATCCATCCCTTACAACAGTTACAAGGGAAGTTTTATATTTCACTCAGACGACGAAAATTTCTCTAAAAAATCGAATAAAGAATTACAAAAATACCTTGCTCATTTATCTGCTTTAAAAGCTGAGAACAAATTATCCTGTGATTTGGATTTAGAAACTTTTAAAAATGACGTTTCAAAAGGAATGTTGTTTGATTCAAGTATTCCTCAAGGATATGGTGTAGGAAGTTCAGGAGCATTGGTTGCCGCTATTTACAACAAATATTGTCTCAACAAATCTGGTTCGACGAATAATGCGGACATACTTGAATTAAAGCGAATTTTTGGAGAATTAGAAAGCTATTTTCATGGAACTAGCTCTGGACTTGACCCTTTAATTTGTTATCTAAATTTACCCATTTTAATTAAATCTAAAACGGAACTAGGAACTGTTGGTCTGCCTGAACAAGGGGAAAGCAAAGGGGCAATTTTTCTACTAAATACAGGCCTTACGGGAAAAACACAACCGTTAGTTAACCATTTCCTAGAGCGCTGTAAAGAAGATGGCTTTAGGAAGATGATTAAAAATCAGTTCAATAAATATAATGACGCCAGTATTCAAGCATTTTTAAATAAAGACGGTAAAGGATTGTTATCTAATGTTAAAAACTTATCTAAAATTGTCTTAGATAATTTTAAACCAATGATTCCGAAAGCATATCAAAAAATATGGCAAGATGGATTGGATAGTAATGCCTACTATTTGAAGCTCTGTGGCTCTGGAGGTGGAGGATTTATTCTTGGATTTACTGAAGACATAGACAATGCACGAAGTAAATTAAACGATTACCAACTAGATGTAATCCATAATTTTTAGACACCCTATTCTATAAATGGCTTTTAGCAAGAAACAAAAATATCTTTTTGTAAAGTTTCTGGCTCTGTTTACTTTAGTTCGCTGGTACAACATACTCCTCATTACATTTGCCCTGTACCTTTCCGCAGTATTTTTGATTAACCCAAGAGAGAATTGGTTAGAAGTCTCACTATCATATAAGCTGCACCTTACAATAGCTTCCCTTGCTTTTTTCATTATGGCAGGCTACATCATAAATGCCTTTTATGATTTCGAAAAAGATATTATCAATCGTCCTAAAGAAACTATTTTCGATCGTGTTATTAGTAAGGCATCTTGTTTACGTGCATATGGAATATTTATTCTAATTGGATTTGTATTGAGTCTTGTGGTCGGTTGGAAAGTCCTTGTTTTTAACACAATATTCTCATTCTCTCTTTGGTTTTATTCGCACAAGTTAAGAAAGAAACCGATTACTGGAGAGCTAGGAGCAACGCTTCTCACAATAGCGCCTTTCATCAGTCTAACCATTTTTTACTTAGAGACAAATCTTACTATTATACTTTATATTGGGTATTTATTTGCTGTAACCTTGACTAGGGAAATAATAAAAAAAATGGTGTATTTAAAAGGTGATTTAATCGTTGGTGAAAAATCACTGCCAATTATTATGGGTATCCGAAAAACAAAATATATTATTCTTGGCTCCATGCTCTTCTCATTAATTCCAGTTGGAGTATTATTTCCTGAGATTGTTAACCGGTATATTTTATATTACTTTATCATTAGCTCCTCATTAATCACTACAAGCATATTACTATTAAAATTTGCCAAAACACCCTCACATTTTGATAAGATTAATACACTATATAAGGTAATAATTCTGATGGGAATATTAAGTATTCCCCTGATTTAGGTTCAAAAAAATCAGCTAGCTTTACTCTGCGCACCCTTCATAAAAGGAGAAATCTATTATAAAAGCCATCGCAAGTCTCCAGCTTAGAAACAAAGAATTATGTATTCCAAAGTCTCCAGGACTTCTCTGCTTGTTGTTTTAACATTGTTAGTCCATTTATTCCTTTTGCTTCATTTTCTTTTCCTAGCCGCAGGAATAGCGTTTCTTCGGGATTATAAACTAAATCAACCAGCAAATGTTTATCCGTTAATGCAGAATAAGGAATTTCTGGTTTAATGTCAACATCGGGATACATTCCCAAAGGGGTGCAATTAATTATTAATAAATGCTGTTTGATTACATTTTCGTTGACCTCATTCCAATTTAGAATATTAGCATTCGTTTCAGATCTAGATGCAAATAAAACGTCCACACCATATTGCTTTAAAACATACTCTATCGCTTTAGAAGCGCCACCCGTTCCCAAGATTAAAGCTCTTTCATGTTGGGACTTAAAAAACGGTTTTATACTTTGGTGAAAACCAAAAGCATCTGTGTTATACCCTTTTAATTTTCCATTCTTAAATACAATGGTATTAACCGCTCCTATTTCTTCAGCAACCTCATCTAGCTCATCTAAGTAGGGAATTATTTCTTCTTTATACGGTATTGTTACATTTAGTCCTCTCGGTTTAAGTTCTTTTAGTTTCTCAATAAATTCTTCAATAGTTTCGATTTCAATATTGATATACTCGGAATCAGTCAAGCCTAGTCCATCAAACTTTTCGGTAAAGTATTTTTTCGAAAAAGAATGTGACAGCGATTTTCCTATTAATCCGTAGGTTTTCATTATGCTTTTTTCCTTTTTTTAGCAACTAGTTCCATCCCTAGAATAACAGCTATTCCTGAAACACAAAATAATAAAGCAATAATAATAGGAGGGTCAACACAATCTGCAGGCAAGATATTTTCTTGAATAAAAGGCACCCTTTCTCCATGCGAGTTCACCCGTGTAGAAATTGTTTCTTTCCAAGGCCATAGTTTATTTAAAGAACCGATTAAAAAACCCGTTAAAATGGCAATTGTAAAATCATGATACTTAGCAAACATCCATTTTAAAACTCTAGAAAAAGACAAAAGTCCTATTACGGCACCAGCCATAAAAACTCCTATTGTCAAAAGGTCCTTATCTTTTACAGCTCCCAAAACTGTTTGATATGAACCCATTAATAATAAAATAAAACTTCCTGAAATACCAGGTAAAATCATAGCGCAAATAGCAATCATTCCCGAAACAAAGATAAACCACAGCTCATCTGAATTTGACAACGGAGGTAGAATAGTAATCCAAAAAGCCAATCCAGCCCCAATAATTATACTAATTATAGCTCCAGCGTTCCAGCTCTTCACTTGTTTTCCTACGTATAAAATACTGGCTAAAACCAATCCAAAAAAGAAGCTCCAAATTAATATGGGATGTGCTTCTAATAAATAACTTATTAATTTAGCGAGAGACGCAATACTAATGACAATACCTAAAAATAGCGTTACAATAAAATTTCCATTAATTGACATCCAAGCAGCTTTTACCCCTTCTTTTTTAAGGGTTTTCAAGGCTCCTAGATTAACAGAATTTATTGTGTCTAATAATTCTTCGTAAATGCCAGATATAAAAGCTATGGTACCTCCTGATACGCCAGGAACTACATCAGCTGCTCCCATTGCCATTCCTTTCAATAAAAGCAAAAGGTAACCCAATAGACTTCTCATTTAATAAACATTCATTGAAGAATCAATCCGTTCCGACCATGCATTTATTCCACCTTCTAAGCTATACAAGTTATCGTATCCATTGTCCGACAAAAAAACGACCATATTACAACTTCTTTTGCCTCCTCTGCAATGAATAATCACAGGGATATCTTTACGAATTCTGTTCAAATTATTTCTAACTTCTCCCATCGGAATGTGCTCGCCTCCGATACAAGCTAACTCCAATTCATATTCTTCACGAATATCTATTAATTGAAAGTTTTCGGAATTATCAAACTTAGCTTTAAGTTCTTCTACAGAAATAGTTTTCATAATTACTTTGATTCAGCTTCGATTTTTTGCTTCTTTTCAATTACTACATTATCTGGTAGGTGATTAAAAAATGTATCTCCACGCAAACCTAATCTAAGACATTCTAATGGAATAACTTCATGCGGCGCAATATTTCCAAGATTTACATTTTCTCCAAATAAATTAATAAACCAAACTTGTTGGGTTTTAACCGGTGCCTCCCACAATATTTGTTCCGGCTTAACCTTGGCAATAATTTTATTAATTAACACCGTGTGCGGTTGTCCATTTCTTCTAAAAATACCAACAGAACCGCTTTCTCTACCTTCAGCAATAACTTTCCATGAACCAGCTTCTAGTTCATTGGTCATCATTCTAATCCATTTTCCAGGACTAATTATCATCCCTTCTTCTTTGGAGCCTACCTCACTAAATACTGTGAAATTTTTTGCAAGCTTACTAATGTATTCACACTTCTCATCTTGCGGTATAATTATAGATCCATCAGACACCTCACACAAGTCTAACCCCATCTTGTCCACAAACTTCTGATAATCATCAAATCTTCCTCTAGCGATAAAAGCTTCAAAAAGTGTACCGCCAAAATACGGCCGAACTCCAGCTTCTTGATATATCTTAATCTTATCTTCTAGTCTATTCGTAACCAAAGAAGTTCCAAAACCAAACTTAATAACATCCGTTAAATGCCCTGAGCTTTCGATAAAGTCTTCTGTTTGGCGAACGCTCAAACCTTTATCCATCATCATCGTTAATCCCTTCTCTCTAGGCTTTTCAGGCCTAGAAGGTAAATATGGTAAATCAAAATTCATAATTATTTCTTATAATCTGCAATAATATCAACTATTTCGGTGATATCTTTAGCTTGTGGATAAAATTCGAAAAGTTTTTCATGACCTTTGTAATTTGCAGACAATGCTTTACGCAGGTTAATCTTTGCATTTTCGCTGTCGCCAACAGATATTTGATAAGCAACTAGTCTATATTGTAATTCTTCCTGGTCGCCGTTTAAAGCAATTGCATCTTTCAATAATTTAGCAGCATCTTTCGGTGACGACTTTTCAAATAATATATTCGAATAATCTAACCAAGCGTCTATATTATCCGGATCCAAGTCTACTACTCTTCTGAATATTTTTTTTGACTTTTCAGTTTCACCAAGTTTGCCTAATATTTCTGCGTAGATATATAAATACTCAACATTTTCAGGATCTTGATCTAAAGCCTTTTTCACAAACTTAACTGCTTCTTGAGGCTGCTTATTTAAATCCTTTACAACACCAATACCCAACCAGGCATCAGTCTGATCATGATCCAGCTCTAAACTTTTCTCATAGAATGTAATTGCCTTTTCATATTCCCCTAATTTCTCGTAACATTCACCTATGTGACAATAAACGAATGCATGCGGCTGTTCTAGACCAAAAGTGAGGTTCAAAACTTCTATAGCCTTTTTATATTCATCTAATTGGATATAAGCATTTGCTTTACCATAGTATGCTGCAGCAAACAAATCGTTTGTAAGGACACTATAGTCAAAAGCAAACAATGCGTCTTTGTACTGTTCCATTCTGTAATAAGAATTACCCAGATTGAACCATCCTATATAAGAATAAGGCTGCTGTTCCAAAAATTCTTCATAGTACTGAATGGCTTCATTATCTGAATCTAACTCATTGTAGCAAAGTCCAATTTCAAATAATGCCGTTTCATTTTCGCTATTCAATTCAAGCGCTTTCTTTAAGAAAGATAGTGCTTCTTGAAACCTCCCTAATGTCTGATATTGATAAGCTAAATCTAAAAACAACTCTGCTTTAAAATCTAAATCAAATGTGAGTGCTTTTTCAAAGTAGGCGATTGCCTTATCATGTTCTAGGAGTTCTGCATAAATTGTTGCTAATATTCTTATTGCATTTCCATTCAGAGGATTTAAAGCTAATACATATTCCAACACTTCAACCGCCTCTATTTTTCTGCCCAATTGAATAAGTGCTTCTCCTTTATATAAGATGATATTTTCTGAACTCGGGTGTTGCTGCTCCCCTATTTCAATGATAGAAAGTGCTTTTCTTGGCTCTTCTATTTCAAAATAATAAGATGCAATAGTCTCGATGTCTGCAACATCAAAGAAAAAAGTCTCCTCATTGGAAAGCATCGTTTCAAACTTTGCTACCAACTCCATTCTAGCGTCATTATTAGATCTTTCTTCCTCCATTTAAAATCAAATTTTAAATTCTAATACAATATTGCTTTTTAAATAATACCTCCAACATAAAAGGGCTAAACATTATTAACATTGTTTATTTGATTGTTGATATCGAAACATATATTTAAGTAGCTGTTTTTATTGCTATCACTACAAAAAGCTTGAGGCTATAAAGAAACTTGCCGATCAACAAAGAATTGACTTTAAACGTTTTATCTTTAAATATTTTTTTAAATTAAATTCAAATAATTAGGACTTGGGCTTAAGAACGATTTATTTCTTTTCTTTGTAAACTTAACCATAACGTTTATGACACTAATCAAATCAATTTCAGGAATAAGAGGAACAATCGGAGGAAAACCAGGAGATGGACTAACTCCTCTAGATATTGTAAAATTTACAGCAGCTTATGGCTCTTGGATTAAACAGAACACCTCGGCAGAAAAGGTAAAAATAGTCGTTGGTCGAGATGCTCGTATCTCAGGAGAAATGGTTAGCAATGTATGTATTGGAACGCTACAAGGGCTTGGAATTGATGTTATAAATTTAGATTTATCAACAACACCAACTGTTGAAATAGCAGTTCCAATGGAAAATGCACAAGGCGGCATTATTCTTACGGCTAGTCATAACCCTAAAGAATGGAATGCATTAAAGTTATTAAACGAAAAGGGAGAATTCATTTCTGCTCAAGATGGTGCAGATGTTTTAGAAATAGCAGAAAGCGAAACATTTTCTTTTGTTGATGTAGATAACTTAGGTCAACTTAACTTGAATAATAGCTACCTCGAAAAACACATCAATGCTATTTTGCAACTAGAACTGGTTGATCCAAAATTAATTGAAATGTCAAACTTCAAAATAGTTTGCGACTCGGTCAATAGTACTGGCGGAATATTTGTTCCTGCAATGCTGCGAGCTCTTGGAGTAAAAGATATTATATCATTATACGGAGAGCCTACGGGACATTTCCCGCACAATCCTGAACCTTTGCCAGAAAACTTAACAGCAATTGCTGAAAAGATTAAAGAAACGGGAGCTGATTTAGGAATTGTTGTTGATCCAGATGTGGATAGACTTGCTTTTGTTGATGAAAAAGGAAATATGTTCGGAGAAGAATATACACTTGTTGCTGTAGCTGATTATATTTTAAAAAACACGCCTGGAAGCACTGTTTCAAACCTATCATCAACACGAGCACTCAGAGATGTAACCGAGCAAAATGGATGCACTTATTCTGCTTCTGCGGTAGGGGAAGTGAACGTGGTCAATCTAATGAAAGAAACAAATGCTGTAATTGGTGGAGAAGGCAATGGTGGCATTATTTACCCTGAATTACATTACGGTAGAGATGCGTTAGTTGGTATTGCGCTATTTCTAACACACTTGGCTCAAAGTGGAACTAAAACATCCTTGTTACGCGCTAGCTACCCAGAATACATTATATCTAAAAACAAAATCCAACTAGAAGAAGGAATGGATGTTGATGGAATTCTAAGAGACATTCAAGGAGAATTTAGCGGTAATGAAATAGATACTACCGATGGAGTTAAGATTTATTTCGAAAAAGAATGGGTTCACTTGCGCAAAAGTAACACTGAGCCAATCATCAGAATATATTCGGAAAGTACCTCTGAGAAAAAAGCAAATGAATTAGCACATGTAATAATGGATAAGATTAAAGCTTTGGCTTAACTATTTATAATAACTAAGGCTTACCCTTTTTTCTGATTACTCAGGAACTAGGTCGCTAAAAAATTGAATTGCTTTCGCAATAAGTATTGGAAAGTAAAATTAATCCATCACTAACTTCTTCTCGACACTGCCATCTGAATACTGATAAAATAAAACAGTACCTTGTTTAAATTCGGTTGCTCTTCCCAATAGGTCAACAATTCGAATCAACTTACGATCTTTATCAGGATTATATTCTTCTATATCAACTGGATTATCACAAAGCTGCTCGAAAAAAAGCCAAGCTTCCCGACTAGCAGAAATATCCATATTGCCCCAAGCACCGGGCCAATCATGTCCACCATCATTAACTGTGTACAACCATACCTGCGTACAGGAACCAACTTCGGCGTATTTATCAGAACTTACCGTGCTGCCATCTGCTGGATCGATATTTGGAAAAACAGCAGAAGCAAATGTATTTAACCCAAACATATTAGTAAAAAAATCAATGGTATTTGGAATGCTTGGATAAGCACCCCAGCCATCATTATTATTCGGATCTCCTTGCCAGTAGGTTACGTTATCTTGCGTACCATGTATCTCTAGTATAGAAACCTCATTGATCGGATTACAATCGTCCATAATATCTTGCATAATCATGCCTGCTACCGGAGCTATTCCTTTAAATGTTTCCGAAGCCTGACAAGCAAGCATATAACTAAAGTCTCCGCCATTGGACATTCCCGTGCAGAAAACATCCTTTTCACTTAGCGAATACATAGTCTGTAAAGAATCTATCAATTCCTCAACGAAAGCAACATCATCCACTGTTTGATTATTCTGAAAATCATACCCAACATTGAAAAAAGTAGTATTCGATCCATCCAAGGTTCCTTGTGGATAACACACAGCAAAACCAAATTCCTCTGCAAGCGCATTAAATTTTGAATAATCCATTATGCCTTGTGCAGTTCCGCTATAACCATGACAAACCAAAACCAAGGGGCAATTGGGAGGAGCTGAACTGGCATGATAATAAATGTATTCCCGATTACCAAGTGTAGCATAATCAACAGCCTCAATTTGAATCAACATACTGTCATTAGATGGATTAAAGTCGCTACTCAATCCATTAACATTGCTTATAAACACTTCTAATGTATCTAAACCAGAGACATTAAAGGTAAGCAAATCAGGGTGTGAAAAATTATAAGACCCCAAAGAAGGAATAGACAAGGAATTAAAATTGGTGGTATAAACTGTTCCGCCAATGGTCCAAGAAGCATCAAATGACTGAATGGTATTTAAACCCGTGTTAGTAACTGAACCTGCAACTGTATTCGGGTTTTGAAGATCTACAGTAGCGTTCATTAGAAGTGTGCTAAGCGCCAAATCCGTGCCTTCCAATTCAAACACCAAGACATCATCAATACCCCAGCCAAATAGCCAATTATTGTCGTCAAAATAATGAAATGCCAGTAACACGTTTGTGTTACCCGAAATTGGAGTTAAGCTTACTGTTTGGGCATCCCATGCACCATCATCTGTGCCAATAATTGTTTGAAGCAAATTCCACGTAACACCATTATCTAAGGAATATTCAATTGTCGCGACTTCGGTCCCTCCAGATAAACTACCCGCATCAAAATAGCTTTCAAATTGAAGTACCGCAGATGTTATTGTAGATAAATCTAGATGCGGCATAATCAGGTAATCCAATGTTTTATCACAATCGCATGCATCATCGTTGGTAGCTATAAAGTTGCCATGAGCAGCAATGCTCCACCATTGACTCTGCAATGAATTATTATTACCCATTAGCCAACCTCCATCCGTGGCATTGGAAGTTTGCGTCCACCCTGCTGGAAATGCAGTACCATCAAAATTTTCATCCACAAGAGTTGTTTGTGCGAATAAATTTGTAGTTGATAAGGCAATGACTAAAATAAATATGGTCTTCATAATCCTCGGTAAGGTAGCGAATACATTCGGCTTACAAGAAATATTTAGATATAATTACCCCAAATCAATTTTAAATTCTGGGTTTAACGGTTTTCATAAAAAACATGAGTCATTATTATTTACATCCATTAAAGCTATGTAATTCTCACCCCCATTACACACACATCGTCTACTTGTTCGTGGTCTCCTATCCAGTTGGTAAACTCTG
>JAQWQH010000073.1 GCA_029244805.1 Flavobacteriales bacterium | reverse complement strand
CTCCAAATTGGTCTGGAAAACCATCCGAATAGATATACAACATATCTCCTTTGGCTACTTGTATTTCTTTATTGGTAAAAGGAAGTTTCTTGCCTGTATGTAATCCAACTGGTTGGCTATCGCCTTTTAGCTGGTTTATCTCGTTTTTGCTGATGTGGATTAGTGGGTTATATGCTCCCGAATATTGAACCGTGCCTTTTTTGGGGTCGTACTTGCAAAGTGCCATGTCCATTCCATCTTTATTTTCTCCTTGCAAGCCTTTTTGGTCTAACGATTTAATAATCTGCTCACGCATCTTTGTAAGTATCTCGGCGGTATCTTCTAGGTTGTTTTCAATAATAAACTCGTTGAGTAGTGAAGTTCCTATCATACTCATAAAGGCGCCTGGCACGCCATGGCCAGTGCAATCGGATACCGTAAAGTAGATTTGTCCTTTGGGTGAACGATACACCCAGTAGAAGTCTCCAGAAACGACATCTTTTGGGTTAAACAAAATAAAACTCTCAGGAAGGACATCTTTTATATACACTGCCGATGTCATTAGGGCATCTTGTATGCACTTGGCATAGTTAATACTATCGGTGATTTCTCGATGCGATTCGTTGAGGTTTTGATGCTGATTTTCTATAACTACTTTTTGCGCTCTGGTTTTTCTTAATTGTACAAATACAAAGCCTAAAGAAACCAATACCAATCCTACTATTACAAGTAATCCTGTTCTTCGTTGTTTTTCGCTTTTGAGCTGTTCTTCTTTGGCGCGGTTTTCTGCTTGTTGGATGATAATTTCATCGGCATGAAATATGCTATCCGCTTGCTTTTTGAGTTCGTATTCTTTGTCTACCTCAAACTTGTACAACTCTTCTTCTGCATCCACTTTAGCGATGGAGTCTTTTGTTTCCATATACAGCTCGTGCATTTCTAATGCTTGCTTGTATTTACCTAGCTTTTTATAAATATGGCTTAGTGCTGCTGAAGTTTCATCTAAGTTTTGAATTGTATTTATTTCTTGCTTTATATTTTTGGACTTTAGTAAATAGTCCAATGCCTTTTCATAATTGCCTTGGCCTTCCCAAACAAGTCCAATATTAAGATAAGATAACCCCATTCCATTTTTATCGCCTATCTCCTTACTTATCTCCAAGTATTTTGAATAGTATTCCAACGCTTTTTCGTAATTACTTTGGATTTTATAAATAAGTCCAATATTGTTGTAGGAAGCTCCAATTCCTAATTTATAGCCTATTTCCTTTTTTATCGCCAAGCTTTTTGAATAGTATTCCAGTGCTTTTTCGTAATTGCCTTGGGCATAGTAAATAAGACCAATGTTGTTATAAGAATTTGCAACATTGATTGTCTTGCCTAGCTCCTTTTCTATTGCCAAAATTTTTGAATAATACTCGAATGCTTTTTCATAATTGCCTTGTTCTAGATAAATATTTCCAATGTTATTGTAAGAAGACGCTATTCCTCTTTTATCCCCTAGTTCCTTTTTTATCCCTAAGTTTTTTGAAAAATATTCTAGTGCTTTTTCGTAATTGCCTTGTTCTAGATAAATCCTTCCAATATTACCAAAGATATTTCCAATTGATTTTTTATTATCTAGTTCCTTATCTATCGCCAAACTTTTTGAATAATACTCCAACGCTTTTTCATAATCGCCTTGACTATTATAAATATTTCCAATGTTATTGCAGGAACTCGCAATTCCTTTTTTATCGCCTATTCCCTTCCTTATCGCTAAGCTTTTTGAATAATACTCCATGGCTTTTTCATTGTTACTTCTTATTGCAAATGATATCCCCTGAATATTTAAGGCATCTGCCATCCATTTTTTATTATCTACAGCTTCAGCAAAATCATATTCTATTTGTGCAAAATAAAAAGCACTGTCGGGCTGAGAAAACAAATAACCATCCCAAGCTATATCTTTCATTGCTTTAAGGCGATTGGTATCTGGCTGGGTGTTGTTGTTCCATACACCCCATAAAGAATCTAGGTTAACTTGGGCTTTGCTGCTGAATGAGAGTAGCAGAAATATTAGGTATATGAATCTAAAATGGAGTTTTGACACAATTAAATGTAAGAAACAATAACTACAAACCACAAAAATGTGGATGATAACACAACTATTTTATTTGTGTTTGTGGTAGGAATGTATAAGAGATTGCCATTTGAATATGAGTTGTATGGGATGAAATAGTCCCTGTTTAGTCCCTGAAAAAAACAAAACCCTTGCTATCATTGAAGATAACAAGGGTTATTTGTACCGAAGGTGGGAATCGAACCCACACGTCCGAAGACACACGAGTTTGAGTCGTGCGCGTCTACCAGTTCCGCCACTTCGGCGAGTGAACTTTGAAATTTAACCGTTCTAGTTAACTCTCAAAGTGAGTGCGAATGTACAGATTGTTTTTGTTTGACCAAATAATAACTACAAAATACTTTCCTTTGCGTTTTTTATAAATATAAATTTGGCTTACTTTCGCAGTCCATTTTTAATAAGGTATGGAAAACAGAGTTAAAATATTCGCATGTTCTGCATCTACCGAGATTGCTACAAACATAGCTGCAGCTTATGGTCAAGAGCTTGGCGATGTTGAACTACAGAAATTTAGTGATGGTGAGTTTACTTCAGTTTACAACGAAACTGTAAGAGGATGCGATGTTTTTATTATTCAATCTACGTGCCCACCATCAGATAATTTGATGGAACTTTTACTAATGGTAGATGCCGCTAAAAGAGCATCTGCCAAGAAAATAAACGTAGTTATTCCTTATTTTGGTTGGGCCCGTCAAGATCGAAAAGATCAACCAAGAGTTGCAATTGGAGCTAAATTAATGGCAAACCTACTGGAGGCTTCTGGCGTTGATCGTGTAATGACTATGGATTTGCATGCTGATCAGATTCAAGGGTTTTTCGAAGTTCCTGTAGATCATTTATATGCATCAAGTGTTTTTGCTCCACACCTGAAGGCTCTGAACTTACCAGATTTAATAATCGCAGCGCCAGATGCTGGAGGGTCCAAAAGAGCCAATGCTTATGCTAAATATTTAAAGGTTGATTTAGCTCTTTGTTACAAGCAGAGAAAAAAAGCAAACGAAATAGAATCAATGACGATTATTGGTGATGTGAAAGGAAAAGATGTAGTCATCATAGATGATATGGTAGATACAGCAGGAACACTGTGTAAATCTGCTGAACAGTTTATGGAATATGGAGCAAAAAGTGTGAGAGCTATTTGCACGCATGCAATATTATCTGGACCGGCTTATGAAAGAATTGAAGCCTCCGTATTAGAAGAGTTAATAGTTACAAATACTATTCCTGCACAAAGGAAAAGTGATAAAATTAAAGTTTTAAGCGTCGCAAATATGTTTGCTGACGTAATTAAAAAAACGATTTCTTATGAATCCATAAGCGATCATTTTGTATTTGCAAATCAATAAATAAATAAATAATTATGAAAACAGTATCATTGAGCGGTTCTATAAGAGAGAACGTAGGGAAAAAAGATGCTAATCTTCTCAGAAGAGAAGGTAAAGTTCCATCTGTATTGTACGGAGGAAAAGAGCAAGTTCATTTTCACATTTCTGAAAATGACGCCAAAAAAATAGTCTTCACACCAAATGTTTATGTGATAGAATTGGAGATTAACGGAAATAAAATTAACGCAATTGTTAAAGATATTCAACTGCACCCTCTAACAGATAAAGTTGTTCATATTGATTTTTTAGAGGTCAAAGATGGAGCAGCTGTGAAAATAAAAATTCCAATCAAAACAACTGGGTTTTCTATTGGGGTTAGAAATGGCGGAAAACTAAGCCAAAACTTTAGATCGTTATTGGTTGAAGGAAAAGTTTCAGACTTACCTGATGCAATTGAGGTAGACATTTCTAAGGTAAGAATCGGTCATAAAATAAGAGTTTCAGAGATGAACATTTCTGGGCTTAGATTTTTAGACCCAGCAGACGCTGTTGTTCTTGGTGTTGCAATGTCAAGAGGTGCATCAGAAGTGGAAGAAGAAGAAGAGGAAGGAGCTGAAGGAGAAGAGGTTGCTGAAGGAGAAGCAGCAGCAGAATAAACTATGAAGTATCTAATCATTGGATTGGGTAATCCGGGTGATAAATACAAAAACACCCGACATAATATAGGATTTACAATATTGGACGCATTCGTTGATGCGTCCAATATTTGTTTTGAGCCTGATCGTTTAGCGGATAGAGCTGTTCTGAAATTTAAAGGAAGAACGCTTATTTTAATAAAGCCAAACACTTTTATGAACCTAAGTGGAAAAGCCGTAAACTATTGGATTCAAAAAGAAAAAATTGCACCGAACAACTTATTAGTTATCACCGACGATATTGCATTACCCTTTGGTAAAATAAGGATTAAGCCAAAAGGAAGTGATGGCGGGCATAACGGGCTAAAAGATATTCAGCTCGTATTAAACTCGAATAAATATAGCCGACTTCGGTTTGGCGTAGGTAGTGAATTCAATCCGGGAAACCAAGTCAACTATGTGCTTGGTGAATGGTCAAAAGAAGAGGAAAAAGCGCTTGAAGAAAGGGCTGAAACAATTGGAAATGCTATCAAGTCATTTGTAACAATTGGTTTGGATAGAACCATGAACGAATTCAACAATAAATAAAATAGAAAGCACTATTACAAAAGGTATTCCAACGGGTTGATCTTCTTTTTATCCTCAATTATTTCAAAATGAAGGTGAGGTCCTGTAGCGTTTCCAGATGTTCCAATTTTCCCGATAATTTTACCTTTGCAAATAACATCTCCTGTTTTTACTAAAAACGCAGATAAGTGAGCGTAAAGACTTTCTAAGCCATTCTCGTGTAATATTCTAATTGTATTACCATAACCCTTGCTGCTCTTTTTAACTTCTATCACTATACCATCAAAAGCTGCATATACCGAATTTCCATGTTTCGCCCGAATATCTAGCCCGGCATGAAACTTTTTCGTATTCGTATTCGGGTGAATTCGGTAACCATATAAACTTCCAATTACTCCCTTTTCAACCGGCATTTTAGCACAGTTCTCTTGTGTAAATATCTGATTAGAAAATAGTAAAACTGAAAAGAGCATAAAAATTTTAATTGTTCGCATAGTAACTGATTTATCCCTTAATCTAAAACTTAAAACACTCACAACTTAATTGAAATTTAGCCGTGTGCTTAAACGTTCTCTGCGCCCAACATCTTATAGGCTTCAACACTTTCTTTTTGAATGATTTACCTGCTTTTTTGGACTTATGAGAAATGCTTTCTGAAGATGTGTACCGTGTTTTAATTCTGAATTCTTTCACTCTTTTAGGTTTAACTTTTTCAGGATTTATCTTTTCTTTTCTCACAAGGTTAATGGAAGGCATATTGAGATTTAAGTTTACATTAAGGTCAACTTGCGAAGTTTCATTATTTGATATTTTCTCTCTAGTTTGGATTTCTTTTATTGCCCTTATATATGGCACCTTCATATTTCCAATATTATTATCCATGCGCTGCTGCTGAACAACATTATTATTCTCTTCGTTCTGAGCTGAAACTGCCAATGTAAATCCCATAAGCAGTATAGATAGTAATGTTTTCATCTTTTTAGTTTTGAAATTGATAAGACAAATCTATTCTGGAAAAAACTGCAAAAAAATGACGAATGAGTAAACAAACCGATTGAGTTAGTAAACCAACCTGCTGGCTTTGTGAGTTAGTCATATTGGTATTTCTAGCTTACATTAATTGATCTAAGCTATTTTTATGTTCGCTTTTTTGATTGTATGTTTGTTCTAATCACAGAATTAATTTGTTGAAAAAATCAACTTACATAGCGGCTAGTTTTATTCTATTCACCTTACAATTGTTTTCACAGCAAACAGACACTGTTGCGACCTCTATTAGTAAAAGAGCAAATACTGACGCAAAAATATTTGCTTGGATAAATGCCGCAAATACTATTTCTCAAGAGGCGCCAAAAAGAGCGTTTGACTATGTTCAGAACGCCATAGAACTAGCTCTTATTCTAGATAATAAAAGAGGTGAAGCTTATTGTTACAATACTTTAGGAGCACTTAACTATAGCATCAGTAGATATGATGCCTCGATCAAGAGTTACGAAAAAGCACTTACTTTATTCAATGGGCTTGAAAATGAAAAAGGATATTACAATTCAATTAAATATATTGGAGCAGCTTATGAAGGTGACGCTAAATTAAAAAAAGCGGAAAGTTTTTATAAAAAGTTTCAAGTCCTGGCTATTGAGAACAAAAATAAAGACGATGAAATATATGCCATCAATGCATTAGGAAGACTCTACTATCAGCAAGAAAACTATACCCAAAGTAAAGTGGCTTACGACACTATATTAGTGCTTGAGCAAACGAGGAATAACCCGAAAGGAATAATTGACGCAACGAACAATCTAGGAGATGTCTATGAAGCAATTGATGATTCTTCTGGGGCGTTTCAAATGTACAACCAATCCCTACAACTAGCCAATGATATTGGAGATGAAGATAGGGTAAATTCTTATTATTCTAATTCAAATAAGTTTTATGGTAAACGAGGCAATACTAAGCAACAAATACAAGTTCAGCAGGAAGCTATCGAGTTTAATTCTTCTAAAGGAAATAAAAAAGCTTTAACCGATAACTACAATAGTATAGCTGCTTTAAGCCTAAAAGAAGAGAAGCCGCAGGAAGCGATTAAATATCTTAAGCAAAATATTGTTTTAATGGATGAACTTGGAACCCTTGAATCGAAGGAAGAAGCTCTAGGGTTAATAACGGAGGCTTATGAACAAATTGGAGACTATGAAAGCGCGCTTAAAAGTTATCAGAAATTAGTGAAAATTCAGGAGGCAAATACAAAAGAAAAGAATAAACACATTCAATTGGCAAGTACATTGTCAAATGAATTGGATGAAAAGGATAAAAGAATTGAATTACTCCAATCCAATATTCAGTTAAGTAAGGATAACATGTTTTTACTTGAAAACAAAAAAGGGGAAGAGTTAAAAAAACAAAGAATTGTAATTTATGCACTTGCAGGCGGCTTTTTTGTCTTGCTATTAGCGGCACTTTTAATTATACGCAGTAACCGTGCAAAAAGAAAAGCAAATGCAATGCTGGAACTTAAGTCCTTACGAACGCAAATGAACCCTCACTTCATCTTTAATTCTTTAAATTCTGTAAACAGTTTTATTTCTAAAAATGACGATAGAAGCGCAAACAAATATTTGTCTCAGTTTAGCAGATTGATGAGAATGGTTCTTGAAAACTCAAAGTATGATTTTGTTTCATTAGACAGTGAAATTGAAATATTAAAGTTGTACTTAGAATTGGAACACTTGCGTTTTCAAGATAAATTCGATTACGATTTTACAATTGAAGATGACATTAAAAAGGATGAGATTGAAATACCCCCTATGCTTATTCAGCCCTTTATAGAAAACTCTGTTTGGCATGGACTCCGGTATTTAGAGGAAAAAGGGAAGTTACTTGTAAGTGTTCAAAAACAAAAAGGAAAACTACTTTGGACCATAGAAGACAATGGGATTGGGCGTGAGAAAAGTGTAGAACTAAAAACTAAAAATCAGCAAATAGGAAAGTCTACTGGAATGAAAAACATTGATAACCGGTTACGTATTCTTAATAAAATGAATAATACGAAGATGGAATTTAGGGTAATGGACTTAAACAATGGAACAACTGGAACCAAGGTTGAGATTAGTATCCCTTACCAATCGATATCATAAAAAAATTACGTTAAAACAACCCGTGTAACTCAGCATCTATTTGGCTAACAATCTTTCCTAGGTCTTCTGGATTATCGTGAAACGAATTGTCATCAATGTCAATAATCAGTAACTTTCCGCTGTCATAAGTCGAAATCCAAGCTTCATAACGCTCGTTCAACCTTTTTAAATAGTCTAAGCGAATACTCTCTTCGTATTCTCTCCCTCTTTTCTGAATATTGTTAACCAACTTTGGAACACTCGCTCGCAGGTAAATTAGTAGATCAGGAGCGGAAATAAATGACTCCATAAGGTTAAATAATGAAAAATAATTTTCAAAATCCCTTGTAGACATTAGGCCCATTGAATGCAAGTTAGGAGCAAATATATAAGCATCCTCATGTATCGTTCTGTCTTGAATTATAGTGTTTTTACTCTCTTTAATGTCTTGAATTTGTGTAAACCTACTATTCAAATAATATACTTGCAAGTTAAATGACCAGCGTTGCATATCATCATAGAAATCTAACAAATAAGGATTTTCATCCACATCTTCATAATGTGTATCCCATTTATAGTGCTTTGAAAGCAACTCTGTTAAGGTTGTTTTACCCGCTCCAATATTTCCTGCTATGGCTATATGCATTTCGCTAAGTTTTAAGAACTCCTAAAGTACAATTATTTCTATACGCTGCTTGTTGATAAGCCTAAAAATTTAGAAAATTTTCAATTATTTGGATGAAACATATGTTTCCTTTATTTGTTTCCAATAGAATATATTGAGATTTTGTTTTTTGAGAGAACGATTAAACGGTCTTTTTCTAGTCTTATTTTTTCAAAGGTATCGAACGGGAGTTCAACTTTTACTTCTTCAAAATCTATCAAACCGTAGCCGTAATAATTTCCCTCTTTTTGATAATACATAATATTATCTTCAATCTGAATTTCACCTACATTTAATAATGGAATAGTTTTAATATACGACCCGTATATATCAAACACCAAAATACCCTTGGGACAAACCATATAAACCATATCCTTGTGCTCAAGAATCTGTGATGGATTTAAATTATCTTTTTGAAGAACCTGCTCTAAGTTGCCAGATTCATATATTCGCTCGAATTCCTTGTTTACCTTTATTAATTGAAACAGTTCCTGATCGTAAATCCAAATTCCATTATCAACCAAACTCGTCGCAATTAATTGTGCTTGGTACAAATCCAAATCTTCCAAGGAATATGAATTTTGTTGCGCAGACAGTGTATTATCCGTAACTACAATCCGGGCATTTTCTTTAAAAAACAAAATTGGGCGAAGCGTATTGTTTACGTCCAAACAATTAATATTCCCTAACGTTTTGTTACTATACACATATAGGGTGTCTCCAGCATGATTTAACTTGAAGATTTGATTATTGTCAATCAAGTAAATTCTATTCAAATGATCTGTTGTAAAGTCCTTAGTTGTTGTTGAAAACGCATCAACCAATTCAAATTTTATTTGTCCGTTGCCTGAAACAACAACGCAAAAACCAAATACGAGTATAAACAACTTCATCTTCATTTAACCAATTCCAATATCTCATCAACAATTTTACGGTCATTTGAAAGCCTTGGGATTTTATTCTGACCTCCCGCCTTTCCTTTGCTTTTCAACCATGCATAAAACGTTCCTTTTTGCACTTTTTGTATAACCGGAGGGCGTAAAGTTAAGCTATTTGATCTTTTAGCTTCATAATCACTATTTATAGACTTCAATGCCATATCTAAAGACTGTGCGAAGTAGTCTAAATTTTCGGGTTCATATTCAAACTCAATTAACCATTGATGACCTCCTGTGTTTGAGTTGTTCATGTATATAGGACAAGCAGTGTATTCCTTTACTTGTGCTTTTGCTTTTTCACAAGCTATTTTTATCGCTTTTTCAGCATTGTCGATTATCATTTCTTCGCCAAAGGCATTGATATAGTTTTTAGTTCTCCCCGAAACCTTAAATCGATAAGGTTTAAGTGATGTGAATATTATTGTGTCCCCTATAACATAGCGCCATAAACCGGCATTTGTTGAGATAACTAAAGCGTAGTTAACATCAAGCTCAACATCTTCAATGTTGATTACTTTTGGCGAATCTTGTTCAAATTCATCCATGGGTATAAACTCATAAAAAATTCCGTAGTCCAACATCAGGAGCATATCATCTGCAGCAACTCGATCTTGAATTCCAAAACATCCTTCACTAGCATTATAAGTTTGGACATAATTCATGTCACTTTTTTTAATTATCGCTTTAAATTGTTCTTCATAGGGGTCAAAACTAACGCCTCCATGCATATATAATTCAAGGTTTGGCCAAATATCTATAATGTTATCTGTGTTATTTTTTTCAAGTATCTTTTTCAAAAGAACCAATGTCCAGGAAGGAATACCTGCAAGAATATGCACGTCTTCCTTAACGGTAGATTCCGCCATTTTCTCCAATTTTTCATCCCATTCTTCCATTAATGTAATTTCTTTTTTGGGAGTTCTTCTAAGCTCGCACCACCATGGCAAATTTTTAACAATTATTGCAGATAAGTCTCCAAAATATGACTTATTGTTGATGTAATTTATTTGAGCACTTCCACCAAGAATAAGGTGTTTTCCATTAAATAATTTTGTTTTAGGATGATTCGAATAATACATCGCTAAAAGGTCTTTGCCGCCTTGATAATGGCTTTCTGTAAGTGCTTCTTTTGAAACAGGAATAAACTTACTTTTATCTCCTGAAGTTCCCGAGGATTTTGCAAACCATTTTATTTCTGTTGGCCATAATAAGTTCTGCTCACCTTGTTTTAACCTGTTGACGTAGGGCTTAATATCCTCATACGATTGAAGAGGAACATTATTCTTAAATTCTTTATAAGAATGAATGGATTTAAATTTGTGTTGTTTACCAAACTCGGTATCCTTAGCTGTGGTAATTAATTGTTCAAAGACGTCAAATTGGACGTCAATAGGATAGTGCTTAAACAAGTCAATTTGATGAATTCGTTTTTTTATGAGCCACGAAAAAATTGAATTGAACGGCACGCCAATTTTCCTTGCCATAAAAAAGAATTATGTCCGAAGGGATTATTCGGTTTATCCGAAGATTACGAATCCAAAAATTGCTAAGATTACAATCCCAGCATATATGTATCCAACTCCTGCAGTGTTACCGTGAAAATTACTATCTCCCATTTTTACTTAATTTTAAGCTAAAATAATACTTTCATATTAAACAACATATAAGTATTATAAATATTTAATCTGGAGGAACAGGATCGGGCTTAACAGCATGCCTTTAACCTGTTAATCAATCAAAATATCGAAAGGCATTCTAGCTTGGATTCCTTGGGTAGATATTATTTTATCCACTGATTGAATAAACGTTTCTAATTTTAATCTTAATGATGCTTCTGCGCTAACTTCTTCATCTCCCAAAGACTCCATTAATTCAAGAAGCTTATTCTCTTTTTGTTCAGGGTAAACCCCTATTTTAATGTCGTCAGCACCGATATTAGCCTGCTGGGCAGCATAAGCAACTGCAGCGTCTATACCCCCTAACTCATCTACCAACCCAATTCTTAAGGCGTCAGTACCAGACCAAAATCTACCTTGCCCAATACTATCAACATCAGCTTGTTCTAACCCTTCTCTACCATCAGCTACTTTTTGCGTAAAATCATTGTAAATATCATCTACCCCTAATTGAATTAAGCGCTTTTCGTCATCTGTTAAAGCCTTGTTTAAGGATAATACCGAATGGTGGTTTGTTTGCACCCTATCAAACGTAATCCCAAAGTTCTTTTTTAACGCAGGGCCAATATTAGGAATTATACCAAAAACACCTATTGAACCTGTAATGGTATTGGGTTGCGCATAAATTTTATCCGCAGCACAAGCAATATAATAACCCCCTGAAGCAGCAACATCTCCCATGGAAACTATAATTGGTTTTGCTTTTTGTGTTAATACTACCTCTCTCCAAATAACATCAGAGGCGAGTGCGCTTCCTCCGGGTGAATTTACTCTTAAAACAACTGCTTTTATTTCATCATCTTCTCTCGCTTCCCGTATTGCTCCCGCAATCGTTTCTGAACCAATAGTTGCTGCGTTTCCTTTACCGCTTTCAATTCCTCCCACAGCATAAACTACTGCAATATTGCTGTTTTTATTTTTTCGATCGGATTTCTTTGCTTTTTTAGAGGCATACTTTTTAAATGAAACCAAGTTTAAATCTTTTCCTTTTTTTGTTCCTGACTCCTCTTTAAACATTGCTAAAAGTTCATCCTCATAAATTAATTCATCTACAAGTTTATAAGATAAGGCAGTTTTAGAAGAGCGCACATACATCGAGTCTGCAATTTCGTTTAGCATATTTGCACTCACACCTGTTTTTTCGTTAACCCCAATTAGCATTTGATTCCAAAGAGCACTTATATACGTCATTGTTTGCTCTCTATTTGCGACACTCATGCTATCATACATTAAAGGTTCTACCGCACTTTTAAATTTATTATTACTTCCTCTAATTATTTGCACATCCACACCCATTTTGTCGATCGCACCTTTCAAAAACATTAATTCTGCTCCCAATCCCTTAAACTCTAACATTCCTGCAGGAAATAAATAAACCTTATCTGCAGCAGTAGAAAGATAATATGCTTTTTGCGAATAAAACTCACTATAAGCATAAACAAACTTTCCGGAAGATTTAAAATCAATTATTGCATCTCTAATTTCCTCTGTTGTTGCCATTCCAGCGGAAAGATTTGTAACGTTCAAGAAAACTCCTTTTATTTTGTCGTCTGATTTTGCAGCCTCCAATCCGATTTTAATTTCTCTTAATCCAAATCCTTGATCAAGTGAGAAAGAAGTTTGATCAAATTCTGCATAAGAGACCTCGCTAATCTTAGCATCTAATTTCATGTGCAAAACAGCGTTCTCCTTTACGACAAAAGGGGTTGTTTCTGACAATCCTGAAATAGCTCCACCGACACCTACTAAAAGCAGAGTAATTAGCGTTCCTCCTATTAAAAATATTGCTAAAGATGCTGACCAAAACGACCTCCAAAATGGTTTCATAATTTTTGATTTTTATTAAATATTCCCATTTTTTAGGGATGTAAATGTAAAGTTAAAAGGACAAAGGTATTCTAAATTTTTATCTACACCAATGGTAAATTAATACTACCAGCGGATAGAACTTGATTTCAATCTACCTTAAATTTTGTTTTAAGTGTGAATAACTATCTAAGATAGCCGCTACCGAAATTAAAATGTTGAGTAGAATAAATTTACTTTTGTGGAATGAAAAAAACCGTTTTGCTTTTAGGAAGCAATATTGATAATCGGCTTGATTTATTAGCAAACGCGAAATCCTTAATTATCGCACAAATTGGTCAATTGGTGGCAGCTTCATCAATTTACGAATCTGATCCTTGGGGGTTCGACTCTAAGAACCCTTTTTTAAATCAAGCGGTACTTATTAAAACAAATTTTAGTCCAGAAAAAGTATTGGAAACATGTCTTTCAATAGAAGCTATGCTGGGAAGAACAAGGATCAAGAATAAGGCATATGCAGATAGAAATATTGATATTGATATTTTGCTTTATGAAGAGTTGATTATCTGCACGGACAATCTGGAAATTCCGCACCCAAGAATGCATCAAAGAAGGTTTTGCATGGAGCCTTTAACAGAAGTCGCTCCCAACTGGATTGTGCCAACATTTCAAAAAACAACACGTCAGGTTTTAGCTCTATGTTCAGATCTTTCTAAAATTTCCATCTTAAATGCTTAAATACAACCACATAGCAATCGAGGGAAACATTGGGGCTGGAAAAACTACATTATCCAATTTCCTAGCAAAAAAATTTAATGGAGACCTATTGTTAGAAGAGTTTGAAGAAAATGAATTTCTCAAAGATTTCTACGACGACAATAGTTATGCTCTTCATGCTGAAGTACAGTTTGTGCTAGATAGAAGTAAACAATTGTTTCAGTTTCATTCGCAGCCGCATGATTTAATTTTTTCAGATTATTACCCCTTGAAAAGTTTAATCTTTTCAAAAATGAATTTGAGCCCTAAAGAGTTTGACCTTATAAATGAATTAATGGGCTCCCTTTATAAAACAATGCCAAAGCCAGATATCCTTTTGTTTTTAAATAGGCCTCTTGACGAATTACAAAAGAACATTATTTCAAGAGGAAGGTTATACGAGAAAGAAATCTCTCCTGACTATTTATTTACCTTAAGCAAGGGGTATGAAAATTTCTTGCAAAGAATAGACGGTATTCCAATACTTTACATCAACGCAAACGAAATAAACCTTGAAAAACCTGAATGGTTGGAAAGTTCATTTAAAGAATTACTCTCATGTCAACATTCTAAAGGAATTAAACGCATTAATTTAATAAAATAGAAAGAGCTGAGTAACACACAAAATACAACATGTATCATCCTGCTTTTAAGGAAGATAACTTCTGTAATTCGCTTTAAAAATACCGGTTTTTACTTATTGATGTCACTCATCCTTTTATAAACAAAAAAACTTACTTATACTTGCACGATATTTAGAAAATAAAACCAACAGGTTTAAATACAATAAAAATGAAAAGAAGCACACTTAAAAACATCGCCCTTACCTCTATAGTTTCTACAGGGTTACTATTGGGAAGTTGTGATCTAATAAAAGACCTTAATTACAAGGTAAAAGAAAATCCATTGGAAATGCACGGAGATGAGGTTGATTTACAAATCAACGCTACATTTGTGGAAAAAGGGTTAAACGCAAAGGCAGTTGTAGAAGTAACGCCTACTTTCATTTGTAAAGACGGAACTGAGATTCCTTTTGAAATGGTGGTATATCAAGGAGCAAAGGCCGCTGGAAATGGAACTGTAATACCAAAAGAAGGTAAAACAGTTGTCTATAACTCTACACTTCCTTACAACCCTTGTATGCAAGAGGGAGAGTTAGTTGTTAAACTTGTAGTTAAGAAAGGAAAAAAAGAAACGGTTAAAGAAGAAATAACTACTGAAAAAATTGCAGATGGAACAATTATTACTCCGTATCTAATGGAATTTGATGATAAAGTAATTATGGCAAATGACGAATTTGTTAGAACTACTGAAGAAAGTATCAATGCCGTAATCAATTATAAAAAAGGAAAATTCAATGTAAATGGTTCTGAATTAAAAGACCAAGACATTAAGGACCTTGAAATATTTGCTACAGATGCTGCCATTAATATTCGAAGAGAAATGAAAAGTGTTAATGTTATGTCTTACGCTTCTCCTGAAGGAGAGATTGACAAGAATGCAAACCTAGCCGGAGATCGTGCTGCTTCTGCTGCTGCATATGTCTCTAAATTGATGAAGAAGTTAAATTTTGCTCCAGGAATGGAAGAAGCTTTTATCTCCAAAACTCCTAAAGGTGAGGATTGGGATGGTTTCAGTGCTGAAGTTCAAAAAACAACGCACGAAGACAAAGACCTTATTTTAAGAGTTCTTGAAATGACGCAAGACCCAAACAAAAGAGAGCAAGACATTCGGAACATGGCTAAGACGTATAAATTCTTAGAAAAAGATGTTTTGCCTCAACTTAGAAGGTCTATGATTACTTTAACTTACGATCAAATTGGCTGGAGTGACGAAGAGTTAACTGCTCTTACTACAACTAATCCTGACACCTTAACGATTGAAGAAGTTCTTTTTGCTGCTACACTAACCGAGGACTTAAATGAAAAACTAAGAATTTATAAAATAGCTGAGAAAAACTTTGTAGAGGATTATAGAGGTGCTAACAACGTAGGTTATATATTATACTTACAAAGCGACCTTGATGGTGCTGGTGCTCAATTTGAAAAAGCAAACGGAATCGAAGCTAACCCAATTTCAATAAATAATATCGGTGCTGTCACGCA
Organism: Flavobacteriales bacterium; assembly: GCA_029244805.1. Taxonomy (GTDB): domain Bacteria; phylum Bacteroidota; class Bacteroidia; order Flavobacteriales_D; family Parvicellaceae; genus CALSMU01. The sequence continues at coordinate 2,557 of JAQWQH010000073.1, read as the reverse complement.
TGTAAAAGCAGGGAACGATAAAGCGGGACGAGAAAAAGCTTTAGAATTATTTACTGAAGCAGGAACAGCAAACGAAACCAAGTATAACATGGGCTTAGTGAAAATACAATCTGCTGATTATGCGGATGCTCTAGCTAACATGGATGGTAACAACACTTTAAACGTTGCTATTGCAAAGATTGTTTCCGGAGACGCTGTTGGAGCTCTGGAGGTAATTGATGCTGCAGAAAATAATGACTCTGCGCTAGCTTATTATTTGAAAGCTATTGTAGGAGCAAGAACAAATAACTCTGACTTAGTATTTAGTAACTTAAAAACAGCTATGGAAAAAGATGCTGATTTTAAAACAAAAGCTTCTAAGGATAGAGAATTTGTGAAATACTTCTTGAATGCTGATTTCAAAGCAATGGTTGATTAATTGTAGAGATTACTAATCTAAAAACTGAAAGCCCACTATAATCAGTGGGCTTTTTTATTATAAACAATCCAAAAAAACAAAAAATGAAATTACAAGTAATAACATGTATTGCAACATCAATGCTTATGGTGTCCTGCGGTGGTGATAGTGATAGCTTAACCGCTGAATTAAATGAGTTAGCAAACGAATTGGAGAAAAACAACGAAGTGTTAGCGGAAAACGCAGAAGCTTTAACAGAGGAGGCTACAATTGCCTCAGAAATGTATGAATCTGAAGACGGCCGTTTTAAAGTAAACTTTCTGGGCGGAGCACCAGAAATAACCACTCAATCAGTTCCCACTGAACTTGGAGATATTGAGATTACAATGTTTTTATATGAAAAGAGCATTACGGAAGCTTATATTATAGGATATAACGATTACCCAAGCGCCATTGTTGAAGCGGGATCTACTGCTGATATGTTAGCAGGAGGAAAAGAAGGTGTAATAAACAGTATGGGTGTTTCACAATTAGATTTAGAAGAAGAGGTAAGTATAGATGGTCACTCTGGTTTGCACTTTAAAGGAGTTGCAAAAACGATGCATATCGAATACCAAATGTATTTAGTGGAAAACAGATTGTACCAAATTGGTGTTATTAGAGACGGAAGTTACGTTACACAGGATAAAGTGGATACGTTCTTTGGAACATTTGAACTTACGGATTAAGACAACTAATTCATATAAAACAAAAAAGAGGCTATATAGGCCTCTTTTTTGTTTCTATCAAGATCTTTTAATTATCAATATGCAGAGTCTAATCAATAAATAACTTTTGACTTTTTCTTTGTCCTTCAATAGTAATGTTTACAAAATAAACACCTCTAGCAACCTCATCTGTATTAATAAGGACGATTCTATCGTTTGCAACACTGAAGTCATTAGAGACAATTCTCTTACCATTAACATCTACTAGTGTGACCTCTGCGCTAGAATTACTTTTCAAGTCAAAATCAACTACCACTCTTCCATTATTTACAAAAGCGTTGGTGTTTTCTTTCCATTGCATCTCAAGAATTGACAAAGGTTCATTCATCACAACCACATTTCTGCTTGTTACTTCAGTGCATTGACCAACATTATCATTATCTGCTAGTAACATTACTTGATACACTCCTGGAGCAGTATAAATATGCGTAGGATTTTCATCTATACTCGTGTTTCCGTCACCAAAATCCCAAGAATAATTAATTGCTGTAGACAAATTAGTAACTTCTAATAAGCCTCCGTCAATAAGGTATAAAGTGTCCTCAACTAAATCAAAATTAGCAATTACTTGTGCAGGTTGATTAACGGATATAAAGAAGTTGCCTATTGAACAAACACCCAAATGGTTTGTTGTTACATTATAGTTTCCAGAGGGTAAGTTTGCGATTTCAATAGAATCGTTTACCGCAGAGCCACTAAAAACAACATTTCCTCCGCCATCTAAAAGCTCAAACATCGACCCTGTAATTCCTGTTCCATCGATAGTTACTGTTCCATCTGATGTTCCGAAACAAGTTAAATCTCCAACCTGGGTATTAAAATCTTTAACTATATGAATTATAAAGCGTGGAAGTGTTGTAGTATCGCTGGTAGGATAAGTGTAAGAGGTATCAGCTCTTAAGTCAGTAATCACTCCTGTATGTAAATCCTCCAGCGTCATGCAAGCCCCTAACATAAATTCGGAGGGTATTTCAAAACTCAGCGTATAATCTCCCTGTGCAATTGTTCCCGCAATTGCCACTACAGGAATCGAAATGCTATTAATCCCAATTTTATTGAAAGACAAATCAACTCCATCCAAAGACTGCGTGAAGAGGGTAGGTGCATTATCCGGATTCATCGTGGTGAATTTTATTAAATCATCTCCGTCATAATTATCACTGTAACTTTGATGAGAAAACACTAACGCTTCATCTTGAAATGTATTGACATTTCCCGTTAAATGAATTCGCATAAATTCAGGATCGGCACTTTTTAAGAAAGTCGGATCAGATGAAGCAACTTTATGCGCTTCCGTAATAGAAAGGTCTACTCCGTTAAGGGATTGCAACCAAATTCCTTGGCTATGAGGTATGTCTTTTGTTGCGCCTCCTGACCCAAAACCGGTACCTGT
>JAQWQH010000037.1 GCA_029244805.1 Flavobacteriales bacterium | reverse complement strand
CTCCCATCAGTAATTTTGCCAAGGCACTTATTGCAGAAAAAGGAGAGGATACCCCCGTCACTTGGCTGCACCGTGACGATCGCTTCTTTGAAAAATTAGCCACACCAGATGTTAGTGTAGCCGATTTGATTGGCGACGTTGATCCCATAAAAGCAGCTAACCTTAAGTTGTCCTATGCCAATGAGAAGGTAATTCATTTTGGCATGATTCCAAGAGCACACAGGTGTATATTTGTCTTAAATGAATTACCTGATTTACAAGCACGAATACAGGTAGCGCTTTTTTCCATTTTACAAGAAAAGGAAATTCAAATCCGTGGATTCAAACTCCGATTACCCATTGAAACCCAGTTTGTCTTTACAGCCAACCCTGAGGATTACACCAACCGTGGAAGCATTGTGACACCGCTGAAGGACCGAATTGGTTCTCAAATTTTGACGCACTATCCACACAACTTGGAAACGGCTAAGGCCATAACTCGTCAAGAGACTCATACCGACGCGGCAGTACAACAGGCTATTCACGTTCCTGAATTGGCACGTGATATTTTGGAACAGATAGGTTTTGAAGCTAGAAAAAGTGAATACGTTGATTCTAAAAGTGGCGTAAGTGCACGGATGAGCATTACTGCTTTTGAAAACCTTATGAGTGCTGCTGAACGCCGGATGCTAATGTCTGGCGAGCAAAACACCTGCATTAGAATGTCCGACTTTCTGGGAACTATCCCTGCCATAAATGGAAAAGTAGAATTGGTCTACGAGGGCGAACAAGAAGGGGCAGAACAGGTTTCTTTTTACTTAATCAATCAAGCTGTAAAAACCTTGTTTCCAGCTTATTTTCCAGAAATAAAAAAACTTGAAAAGCAAGATGAAGAAGGTCCTTATGACCACTTATTAGAATGGTTTTACGGCGATAACGAATTGTATTTGGAAGACAACCTGCCTGACAATGTATATCACGATACCTTAATGAACGTTCCTAACTTGAAAATACTAATAGCAACTCATCAAGCAGATTGTCTCAGTGAAGATCTATTTTTTATGATGGAATTTTTATTATGGGGACTGGAGGCAAACAAAAAACTGAATAAATATAGAACTATGGAAGGCTTTCAGTTTAAAGACGGCCTTGGAAATTTATTAGCAGGAATTTAAACTCTGGAGCAGATTTTTTATTCTAAGGGTACTCGTTAATGTGCTTAAAAATCTTATTTTTAAATTAATTCCTTTTTTATTGCATCTCCGATACATTTTATCGTAGGAAAGTAGACATTAGCCTCTGAATTTAGCAATTTAGCTGTTACATATATGCACAATATATTAGCATTTTTTTCCTTCTTTAGCAACCATTGAAATTCTTCTTTATCATCATTCCCATAATGCTGGTGAGTGTTAATAATACTTTCAGGTTTAATTTCTAGGTGTGTTTTTTCGAGTTCTTTTTTAAATCTCTCAAGCTTTTCTATGGGTCCAAACAAACTATTCTCCGGAATAAAATCATCAGTTTCACTTTTACCGCCATTTAATAAATGAAAATCGCCCTTGACCGTTACTCCTGCTCTAAAGTAAATAACAATACTTTTTTCTTTTACCGTTGAAAGTAAGTCATTTTTAAAATCATTGACCAATTCATTTTCAGATTCAGTATGGTTTAAATACGACTCTTGCTTTGAGAGGTCTATTTTGTATTTTGAAATAAAACTACCAGTACTACATTTTTCTACACTAATATAGTTGGCCTTTAAATATTCCGAAATTGTATAGGTAAAATGTCCCATAAATGGCTGCCCCCCTGAAGCTGTGGAGACTATCGATATAGTTGAGTTTTTATTGGTAAGTGTACCGTAACTTGTATTCTCAAGAAATGATTCTATAACTAATTTTTCTAATCCACCACTAACGAAGTTTTTAAGGCGAATTCCTTTTCCTTGCCTGGCTATATTTATGAGTTCATCTTCTGTTAAAAGGAGCCTCATTTTAGCATCTGTTAATTTCAGAACTTTTCGTCTAATATGTTCCAACCCTATTTCTTTTTTACCATTAGTCCAAGAAAATAAATGGTCAAATTGAAAAATATCAAGTAATTTGTTATTTATTTCAGTGTTTGCTTCAAATGTCTTTATGGACTCAATTTCTTCCACAAAACCTGCACCGATTATACCGGCTGGAACTGCAAATAAGGCAATTCCAAGTAAGCCTACAATGGTTGCCATTACTTGGCCCCAAAATGTAATGGGTTCAAAATCTCCATAACCACCAACGCCGCCAATAAATTTGGAGAGCGACCATACAAATGCATCTATAATATCGCCAAAATTATCGGGTTGTACACTATTTTCAATATGATACAAAATAGCCGAAAGAATAACGGTTAAAAAAGCGACTACCTGCATTGAAAGAATTAGCTCTTTTCCTTTATTTTTAATAGCATTAACTACTAAGTTTTGGGATTTCATATATCGTCCAAATTTCATAAGCCTAAAAAGGCGAAGAATTCTTACGATTCTTATAAAACTATAACCTGTTGGAATAAATAGCGATAAGTAAAAAGGAATAATGCTTACAAGGTCGATTACCATGTAAAAAGAAGTGATATTAGAAATTCTTTGTTTTAATGTAGGTTTTTCTCCAGCAATTCTGTAAGTCCATAATCTTAGCATATATTCAATACTAAAAAGAATACTTACCGCAGTGTCAATAATAAAAAAATGATGGTAATATTTAAGGTTAAATGAAACTACAGATTCCAATATGATTTCAAAAGAAGAAACCAGAATTAGAAAGAGAATAAAAAGATTAATTCTCTTTTTCAAAGGAGTTTCTGGCGTATCATCGTTTAGGATGAGCCCAATTTTATGTTTTGTGTTTTTCATTTTACTTAAATTAAGTGTTCTTTAATATTATCTCCTAAGATTTTGATAATTGGGTAATAATAATCTGGCTCGGCTCCTAAAACTTCGGTTGATACATAAATCTGTATATTTTGTATTTTTTTCTTTCTTAATAACATCCATTGAAATCCCTTCTTGCTATGATTTTCATAATACTGGTGCTTGCTAACATTTGAATACCGTTTTTCTTCGGTTAAGTCAAGTTCTCTGAGTGATTTTTCGATTGAATTATAGAATCTGTCTAATTTATCAAGGTCATTAAACGTACTTTCAGATTCGGTAAATTCATTAACCCCTTTTTTTCCTCCATTCAAAATATGCATGGATCCATTTTTAGCGTTGCTACAAACAAAATTAATCATAAGACTATTTTCATTTATTGTATTCATTAGATCATTCCTAAAATCATTAATGATTGGCAAAGGTGATTTTTCATCATTTTCATATACTTTTTGATCTCTCAAATTTATCCGATATTTTGAATTTAAATGTGTTGGACCTGTTATTTCATTACTAATGTAATTCGCATTTAAATACTCCGAAAGAGCATATGTGAAGTGTCCTAAAAAGGGTTGGTCTTGGGAATGAGTAGATACAATTGTTAGGTTTGCGTTTTTATTCAGAAGTGTCCCATAGGATGCGTTATGTTTGAAAGATTCAATAAGCTTGGTTGGCTCGTTCTGTACCTTATAATTCTTTATTCTTATTTCTTTCCCTTTGTTGGCAATATCTAAAATATCTGTTTCAGTTAAAAACAACCTAATTATTGCATCTTCAAATGTTAAGCTTTTACGTTTTATTTTTTCTAAACCTACATTTTTTTTGTACTTAATATCTGAGAACTTATTCTCAAAATTAAATGCATTCAGTAGTGTTGTGTTTTTTTCTTTGAGATCATCGTCCGCTTTTATAGCCTCGATTTCTTCCACAAAACCAGCCCCGATTATACCGGCTGGAACTGCAAACAGCGCAATTCCAAGTAGCCCAACAATGGTTGCCATTACTTGGCCCCAAAATGTAATGGGTTCAAAATCTCCATAACCACCAACGCCGCCAATAAATTTAGAAAGCGACCATACAAAAGCATCTATAATGTCCCCAAAATTGTTGGGTTGAACGCTATTTTCTATATGATATAGTAGTGAGGAAAGTATAACCGTTAAAAAAACAACTACCTGCATGGATAGTATCAACTCTTTACCTTTGTTTTTAATCGCATTTACTACTAGGTTTTGAGATTTCATATACCTACCAAACTTCATCAATCTAAAAAGGCGAAGAATTCTT
>JAQWQH010000018.1 GCA_029244805.1 Flavobacteriales bacterium | reverse complement strand
CATTGACAACATGGGAAACGTTACGGCATTAAAAAAAGGGGAAGATTCTTCAAAAAAAGTAATGATAGGTGCTCATATGGATGAGATTGGGTTTATTGTTACGCATATTGACAATGAAGGTTTTGTAAGGTTTCATACGCTAGGCGGATTTGACCCTAAAACATTAACGGCTCAGCGCGTTATAGTTCATGGGAAAAGAGACATAGTGGGTGTTATGGGATCTAAACCCATACACGTAATGACGGCAGAGGAAAGAAATAAAGTGCCAAAGACCACAGATTACTTTATTGATATGGGAATGTCAAAAGAAGAAGTTGAAAAACATATTACTGTAGGAGATCCAATAACAAGAGACCGAAAGCTTATTGAAATGGGTGACTGTGTTAATTGTAAATCCATAGATAACAGAGTATCAGTTTTTATCTTAATAGAGATGTTCAGAGAATTAAAAGAGGCAGCGCATGATGTTTATGGTGTCTTTACGGTGCAAGAAGAGGTTGGAATCAGAGGAGCTTCGGTTGCTGCTCAGCAAATACGACCCGATTTTGGATTTGGGTTAGATACAACAATTGCGTTTGATGTACCCGGTGCAGTAGCCCACGAAAAGGTTACCGAATTAGGAAAAGGCGTGGCTATAAAAATTATGGATTCAAGCACTATTTGCGATTATCGAATGGTGAATTTCATGAAGCAAACAGCCGATAAAAATAAAATTAAATGGCAACCTGAGATACTTACTGCTGGAGGGACAGACACCAAAGCAATTCAACAAAACACACCTGGAGGCTCTATAGCTGGCGCAATTTCTATTCCTACACGTCACATACATCAAGTGATAGAAATGGCGCACAAACAAGACATTAGAAATAGTATTGATTTACTTAGGGTTTGCTTAGAGAGCTTAAACACTTTCGATTGGGGGTTTAAATAGGTTTTTAAACACCTATTTAAGTTCACTGTGAAAACAACTAAAATTATGCAAAAAAAAAGCACCTATTCAGGTGCTTTTTATATTAAATGTATAATAATTTATTTGTCGGGAAAAACATATTCTTCCGCATTATTTGTAATAACGACTTTTTGTCTTTCAGTCCTAAAGTTCTCATACTTTGCTCCATATCCTGTAACTTCTACTTGATACATCTGAGCTATTAAATAGTTTTTGGTTGTAATTGTGTAACTAGGATGAACTAACACGTCATAATCTGTTCCTTCCAAAGCTTTGAAAGCAGCAGCACCTCTAACTTTTGAAAGTCTAGCTAGCCGAAAAGCTCTAAACGGATTTAATGCTTCAAAAATACTACCCCCAGTTTCACTACTGTATTTGATACCATCAGCAATTTTATCATCTCCATCAAGCCTAAATATTAAAAAATAGGTTGATGAACTAGCGCCCTTAAGCTTAACTTCAGTATCGACTTTTATATCCGCTTTTATAGGGTCTAATTGAACATCTTGAATAATAACTGGTGATGATTGAAACCCTTTGTTGGTAGATACGCAGGACGATAAGAACAAAGCCGACGCACATGTTACTAAAAATAATTTTTTCATTTTTTTCATTTTTTAAGTTCTATTAAAAATACAAAAATGACATTTGCACGTATATATTTTGGACTAACGGGTTATTTTAGCAGATAAAAACAAGTTTATGATGTTTTAAATACAAAGCTCTAAAGTAATTTCGCATGGTATATGATTGCATTCTTATCGGTAGTGGACCCGTTAACCTTATTGAGGCAATGTTTCTTTCAAAACAAGGAAAGAAAGTTCTAGTTTTGGAACAAAGCGAATATATAGGAGGTGCATGGGGAAAGGTTCCTTTAAAAAAAGGTTTGCCCGATTTTCAATTAGGATGTCATATTTGGGATGTTGAGCCAAAGGCGTTTAAATTTCTTTCTGAGTTTCTTGATATGGATTTGGCAAAAATGAAGCCGCAACCAGAATTTGTCTTTAAAGGAATTAAGTTGCCCTATGATTGGAAAAATTTACTTTTTTATATTCGTGGAATGATCAGGCCAAAGGGGGAAATGGAATCTGTGAGTTTTAATAAGGCAAGGATTATACCTGCAAAATATATCTATCCGGCCGGAGGATCTTTGCAGTTTATTGATCGATTATTGGATCGAACTAAAGATTTTGGAATAGAAATTAGAACTGGAGTTAAAATTAATAAATTAGAGATTGGAGAATTTACTAGAGCAATTTCGAAAAGAGAGGTTTTTCATACAAAAGAAATAGTTATTACATCTGTAGCGCAGTTGAAATCGATTTCAAAAAATGGCGAAGATTTTATATTACCTGAACCGCGCTTAGTGAATTATATTCATTGTCACTTATTAATTAACGACTTAACAGCCACAAAATTTTCCTATGCCCGACTACCAGGAAACCCTTTAATTCATCGTGTTAGCGACGAAACGGATCATGTAAAAACCCATGGAATTGAAATGAAGGGAAAGAAATTAATTCTTGCAGCAGTATATCAAGAGCTATATTATAAGATAGGGAAGGAAAAACTCGCGAACATGGTTATGCAGAACTTACATAAAAGAAACTATATAAATAAAAAAGCAACGCTAAGCAGCCATCACTGGAATGTATACCCTACTCATTATATTCCCAAAGACCTAAGACCTGTAATCACTGAAAAATTTAGCCCAACGATAAGGTTATTGCATACAACAAACATAATGTTTTCCGTAAGAGATAACAGTGAAAGATGGAGTAAGGTTCTACTTAGTTAATACGCCAAAAACCACATAATTAAAGGACGGTGGTACAATAGGATTAATAATTCTATCAAATGTTGCTAACACACCTCGCTGTTTTTCTGTCCTTCCAAAGACGGCAATAAATCCCGAAGTAGTTAATTTAACTGAGCTGAAGCCGGTAAACAAATCTTGATCTCGTTTATAATCTAAATACCTCCAATAAGAATTCCATTTAATGAACTTTTTTCTAAATACGGAATGTAGTTTTGATCCTTTACTATTTTCAGCAAAGAGAATAGCTCCTCCGGGCTTTAGTACTCGTTTCATCTCTTCAAAAGCTTTTTTCTGTTTCACCTTGTGAGATAGGGCTCCCAAAACGCTTTTGAAGACAACCAAATCGAAACTATTTGGGGTAAACTTACTGAGGTCAGCTAAATCAATCCCCTTTTCATAATAAATTCTATCACCAACATTATACCGCTTGTGGAGTTGGCTCGTTTCTTCGGGAAAGTCATTGTAGTCAGTACATACTACACTTAACCCTTGTAAAGCTAACCACAAACTAATGCCCCCTTCCCTTTCACCTATGGTAAGGGCCTTCATTTCTGGTTTAATAGTAATGTTCTTTTTCCAAAATGGCAGCGCTTTTGACCACGTTTTTATATCCCATTGAATGACATCCCTGATAATTTCATTATCGTATTTCATAAGCTCCCGTTCATGCTCGTATCAAATATAAATAATCACAAGCAATCCTCCTTTAAAAGGATTCGTTTTTTCTTAAATTGCGATGTGGGGAAATACAAGGTTATAGTTACGCTTCTTATTACATTCGTTTTTATGTCTTGTCATAAGGATAAAACGCTCTTGCTTGATTCATGCAGTGTTACAATAAGCTATTCTACAGACATTATTCCTATTATTCAAAGCTCATGTATGACAAACCTTGGCCCAGGAACTGGGTGTCATGATTCATGGATTACCGAACATAGTAATATCGTAAATTACATCAATAATGACTCTTGGCAAAATGCAGTTTGGGGGTCCTATACCATGCCAAAAATGCCAAATAGTTTTGGTATCGATTCCTTAACATCAGATGAGGTTCAAATTATAAAGTGCTGGGTAGAGCAAGGCTTTCCGGAAAACTAGGTTTACTTTATAAACTGGTATGAATAAATCATTGCCTCCATTTCACGTAAATACTCTCGTTTTTCAAAATGCGGGGCATACACATAACCTTCTATAGTAACAATCCGATTGTTTGGTTCATCAAACATACTTATACTTAAGAAGGGGCCTCCCATTAGGTCTCCTTCAACGCGCCACAAACCTCTCATTTCGAAAACGTATAACCCATTAATCATTTTCTGAGAAAACTCAGGCTGCATTCCATACCTAAGTTCAGTTGCCATATATGACCCCTCAGACGGACCTGGGACCGCATACTTAAAAACAGAATCTCTTTTTGAGATTTGGTAATCAAGCGAGAAGGTGCTATCATCGACATATGGATAGGTATAAATAATTAATCCTTGTTGAATTTCATGCTCTTTATTATCTGCTAATTTGGTTCTGAAGCGCTTTAACCAGGAAAATCCGACATAATTTTCCTCTATTGTCATATCAGATGGAACAGAAACTGATAGTTTTTGAATTTCGGAAAGCTGCTTAACAACCTCTGTACTTCCTTTAAATTCATATTCTCGCATAAGTTTCTTGCGACTATTTTCATTTAACTCGGCAGTAAGTTGGTCCACTTCATTAAGAAAAAGAGCGGTTGCGCTTTTCTGATTTGCCGCTCTAAACTTATATACCACCTGACCAATTGACCACAAATCTTGAGTAGCTTCTTCTAACCTCGCATTCCTATTGTTTGCTTTGTCTCCAATGTCAAATATAACAATGGTATGATTTCTTTTTAACTCTTTCGTAAAGCTCTTTCTCGCAGAAATTTCTATTGAAAATGTTTTTTCGGGTTGCGGTAGTGTTGTAATATCCTTTTGAAAATGTTCAACAATCACTTTTTCAAGTGGGGTTCCCCAAAACTGTTTATCCAATATGATAAGTATCTTTCCTGGATCTCCTGTTGCATTTGATTTGAATATATTTTCGTTGTATTCGTCACCACTGCAACCAGTAAAAAAGTATAAAGGAGATATTAGTAGTAAAAATATTAAAAGTGTATTTTTCATGGTAAAATGAATTTTTTGTGAAAGTAAAAATTGCCACAGTAACATCAAAAATCATTCCCTGAATAATCAATCATTGTTCTATATTCGGTTATAAAAAAATAAACCGAAAGAGACTATCTCCATGTTTATCTATTGTTTTATTATAATCCGCAGGTATTCTCTAGAACAAATCAATCAGTGCAATCTAATCAATTACAAAGGTAGGGCGAATTAAGGTTTCAATGCACTGAGTTACATGTAAATTATTTTTGAAGATAGTTGAAAACCTCCGAAAACACCATGTCCATTGTTTATGTTTGAATATACCTGAACAGGTTGCGCAAATGGATTTCCCTCTGTGTCAACAGCCGTTTGATATGACTTATTATACAAGTAATACTCCTCGGAGCAAGAATAAAGATTCAGTATTAAATAACTCATATCACTCATATCATTTAACGTAATATTAAATGTTGTTGTTTCTCCATCGAACAATAAATCACTAAAAAGCAGTTTTTCGTAGGATTTATCAGCATAGTCTGATCCAAATTTTGGATCCGATGTCTCGATATAAAGCGGGTAAGAGTAATTTTGTCCCCAAGAAGTTTGGACAGCCAAAACCGAAATCATGTAAAAATTATTTACTTGCTCATCATCAGTAAATGCAAAAGAAACTTGAAACTCTGTTTCGTTTTGTGCAGCATTAGGAGATGAGTTTATTGTAAGAGTATCCCATTCAGAAATTGCAGTCAGCATTGGAATTGCACACGCTGCATTTGCATCAGCATAATTCAAAGCTTCTGCAACTATCGTATAGTTAACGTTTTCTTCTGGAAGTTGGCTTCCATTGTAATAACCCATAGAATCTTCTATTAATGTTTCTACCAAAATTCCTGAATCATCGTACACGGCTACAATAGCATTGCTGATCGACGAAAGGTTTCCTGCATCGATAACGCTCAAGCTTCTGCTTAAATGCACTTGAAATGAAGTATCGGGGCTAATCATAGCGTTTAATACAATTTTAGACGTAGCAGCATCCTCATCGAAAGCGATATATTTTTCACAAGACAGCAAACCTGAAATTAGCATTATGTTTAGTATTAATCCTATGGTGTTTTTCATATTGTTAAAATTTAAAACTATAACTAAAAGATGGGATTATAGGAAATAAACTTATTTGAGTAAGTCTGGTGTTTCCTTGATTATCGTTGCTGAAGAATAAATAGAATGGATTTTGTCGATTATACATATTATAAATTCCAAAACTCCAGGTTCTTTCTCCCCAATTTTTCTTTTTATGAAAATTTACCCCCATATCTAATCGATGATACGAAGGCATTCTGTAATTATTTCTGCTTTCTATACTCTCAATATTAGGGAGATAAGAATATCCATTTAGGCCATTAAATACAGCGTCATATGATTGGTATTGCTCAGTTCCCAAAGTAACCGCATTTCCTGTTCCATATACCCAAACAACTCCAATATCGACATGGTCGTTGATCTCATGCGTAACAGCAATTCCAATATCGTGTCGCCTATCATAACGATATGGATAAACTTCACCAAAATTGAGGTTTTTAAATTGCCTATTGGTCCACGAAAGCGTATAACCAACCCAGCCCGTTGTTTTCCCATGTTTTTTCTCAAGCAATAATTCGGCCCCATAGGAAAGCCCATTCCCTACTTCAATTTTACTTTCCCAGTCTGTTCCCGTTCCAAAAAATGAAGCACCATCTTTATATTCTATGAGATTAGACATGGTTTTATAATAGCCTTCTACGCTAATTTCAAACAATTTACCATGCGTATGTGCAATTCCCAATGCTACCTGATTAGAAAATTGTGGTTTGATATTATCTGTAGGTGGCACCCATAAATCTGTCGGTAATCCAATCCCTGCATTGGTAAGCAGATGAAGATATTGAGCCATATGTGAATAAGAGGCTTTAGCAGATAACTTTTCGTTAATCATATACCTTCCTGAAAACCTTGGTTGAATAGATGTGTAAGTTTTACCATTTACATTGAACCCTGAGAAATGAATTCCTGGATTTATTTTTATCCGATTACCAATTTTAATATCATCTTCCGCATATCCCCAAAACTCTCCAGCAGTTATTCTATCTGACCCAAAGGTTGTGTCAATTACAGAGATTGCACCCTCGTCTTGTGTTATTTGATTTACACCAGGAGTAAACAAATGATTCGTATAACCCATTCCGAATTTCACATAGTGATCAGGACTAGGGGTATAATCAAAGTCCACTTTACCTGAAAAATCTTGAATACCTGAGAGGTATTCAAAAGAATATCCCCCCGTATATGTGCCAGTGTTATCCGTTTCAACCTCTGTTTCTGCAAAACCAACCTGAAATTGGTACTTACTGTAAGTGATAGTTGTATTGCTAAATAACTTCGGGCTAATTAAATAGTTCCACCTAATAGCCGCTATTGTATTTCCCCAATTAATTCCTGATTCTGATTCTGAATCGTAGGTTGTTCCATCGTTGGAATAACTATATTTATCCACAGCATAAAATCGATCTTTTCCATTATAAGCACTCAAATAGAGTCTACTTTTATCTGAAAATTTATGGTTTATTTTAGCATTAAAATCATAGAAAAAATAGCCGCCATAGCTTCCATTTTCGGTTTGTTGCTTTATAAATGGACGAGAAAGAATATCAATATAAGTTCTTCTTCCAGATATAATAAATGAGGTTTTATCTTTTTTTATTGGTCCTTCAATCATCAGTTTTGATGAAATAAGACCAATACTTCCCTCGCCATGAACTTCTTTCATGTTTCCTTCTTTCATTCGAATATCAATTACAGATGATAATCGCCCTCCATAGTGCGCAGGAAAGCCTCCTTTAATAAGTTTAACCGAATTAATAGCATCAGCATTAAATACAGAGAAAAACCCAAATAAATGAGATGCGTTGTAAACGGGAACTCCATCCAATAAGATTAGATTTTGATCAGGCCCTCCTCCTCTTACATATAAACCGGAACTTCCCTCACTTCCGCTTTGCACACCAGGAAGTAATTGAATCGTTTTCATTATGTCTTGTTCTCCTAACAATACAGGTAAAGACTTTACTTTATCAAGTGAAAGATTTATTGTACTCATTTCTGAACGTTCTTCAATTCTCTCGGATTCACTGGCTAAAACCTCAACTTCTCGGAGGTTTAATGAACTATTTAATGAAGAGTTAACAGTAGTGTTTTTACCCAGAAAAAATGTTTGCTTATCTGAGACAAAGCCAACAAACGAAATTCGAAGACTCACAGTATCTTGAGCCAAAGTGATACTATAAAAACCATAACTATTGGCTGTTGTTCCTTTTCCTGATTTTGAATCGTAAATGGTTGCTCCCAACAGTTTTTCACCTGTTTCGCCATCTTCAACATAACCTGATATGGTATATGTTTGAGCTATTGAAGCTTGAACGAGGAATATACAGATCAATAGTATTAAGTTGGGCGTCAGTTTCATTTGTATAAATTTCAAACTATAAACCACATCCGATTTAAAAAAATTGTTTGATAGTGTTTTTATTTCAATGCAAACGATGATTTCCCAATTTGATATCCCTCAGCATATATTTCTACAATGTAAGTACCAACTTCCAATGCTGTTTCAACTTCATAATAGATGCATAGGTCCATGTTTTTGTTTTGATAGTTCACCTTTCTTTTTACACTTGCAATGCCTTCTCTGCCGCCTTCCATAGAAAAACGAACAACTTCTGAATTTGTTAATTCTGTTCCCGCTGGAGAAATAATGCGCATATAAATTTCCTTATTTTCTGGTGTGGCAATTTTATTTTCTAAGACTGTAAAACAAGACTTAATCATACTTGTTCTGCTTGCGCGTGTTGTCTCTACTTGCTTTCCGCTACTTTTTATTCTAATTGCATTTGCCGTGATGCTTGAAGTTTGCAAAACCGAACCAAGAGCAACCGTTTGATTCAACAAGTCGTTTTTGTTCTTAATGTTATCTCTATCAGTTTTTATGTCTGTAATCTGGTTTTCCTTGTCTTTTATGGTGTTTTTTAGACCGGTATTTTCGGTGTTTAATGAATCAATTGTATGAATATAACCCTTCATAATTTCACGTAGCGTTTCCGTTTCTTTCTTTAGTTTATAGATTTTTCCCCAATCCCGTTTCTTCTGATTTTGAAGGGTTTCAACTTCATCTAAAAGCCCTTGAATATGGGCTTTTTGCTGGTTAATACTATCCAACATTTGATCATTATCAAATGTAAGGCTATCATATTCCATTAAAATAGCTGTTAAATTATCTTTTAGGGTTTCGTCGTCAGATTCCTCAATTATACCGCTTTTCTTAAGAATGTCGTTCAGATAATCTTTCTCCGTTTGTAAATTAGCAACAGATTGAGCGAAGGCAGCATTTTGCTTTCTTCCGTCTCTAATTTCAAGACCTAACCAGCCCCCAACTAAAAGCAATAACAGAATAATAATTATATAGACAGCAGCACCTTTTTTTTGTTCTGCATTTTCCTTCTTTTCCATGCTAAATTTCTCTTTATGATAACTATAACGGAATATCTCTCCTAAAGTTATACGATACTTTCATTTTTTAAAATTAGTACTATATTGCTTATCGCAATGTATTAATTATATATTCTATTAACATTGATTTGAACAAAAACCATGCTAAGAGCTCTTATAAATTTGTTGTATCCTAACTTGTGTGCTTCATGTCAGGAGGTTTTATTGAAGAACGAAAATGTAATTTGCTATAATTGCATGTTAGATATTCCTCGATCATCTCATTATCAGGACATTGAAAACCCTGTAGCTAAACTATTTTGGGGTAAAATAAAATTAGAAATGGCGCTTTCTACTTTTATTTTTGTTAAAAAGGGAAAAGTTCAGAGATTGATGCATGAATTAAAGTACAACGGAAATACAAAGGTTGGTGAATTAATGGGGGTTGAACTCGGAAAGGAAATTGATAAAATAGAAATTACAGATAAGGTAGATGTCGTTGTTCCTGTTCCACTTCATAAAAAGAAATTAAAGCAAAGGGGCTATAACCAAAGTGTATTCATCGCAATTGGAGTTGCAAAAGTTTTAACTTGTGAAATAAATACGACTCTATTAAAACGCGCGGAGCGCTCAGAGAGTCAGACAAAGAAATCAAAATATGAGCGTTGGGAAAATGTAGGGTCAGCTTTTACGTTAACCGATGCAAGTCAATACATAGGCAAACATATTTTATTGGTTGACGACGTTGTTACAACTGGAGCAACGCTTGAAGCATGCTGCAAAAAACTCAAAGAAATAAAGGGAGTAAAACTCAGTGTTGGCACATTAGCATCTGCTTAAATTAGGCACTTGTGCAAATGTTTTTTTGAATATCGAGAAACGCTTACTTCTTTGTTAAGTTGAGTTCCTTTCGTGATGTGTTCAATTAATTCGCTGGCAAAATATGGCGCAAGCATTACGCCTTTGCTCCCTAAACCATTAAAAATATGGATATTCTTATATTTTGGATGAGCTCCTAGAATTGGTCTTCTGTCGTGAGTAGTTGGCCTAACACCTGCACGATGCTCAATAATTTCAAAATCAAAATTACCCATATTTTTTAACTTTTCTAGCAGTTCTTCCTTCCCGATTTTAGTTGGTTCCTGGTTTATATTCTCTCTATCATATGTAGCTCCTAGGACATATTTGTCATCACCCATTGGCATAACAAAACAACCCTGGCTTAAAATACAATTGGGCAAGTCTTTTGTTCTTATTACTAGCACCTCCCCTTTGGTTGGGTTAAGTGGAACATAATTAAAATAAGGATTTTGGTTGATTTTATACCCTTCACAAAAAACAATATTTTCAGCAACTATTCCTTTGTACTCGACACCTGTTTCAAAATATTTAAGTTGGCTATAATCAAACTGCTCTTCGCTAATAATCTCTTCTTCTTTAAAAAATTCATTCGATCTACTAAGGTAGAGTGCAACATCCAAACGACCGGCCATGTTAACTTTTCCAGAGCCAAAAGGGAAGTCTAAACTCCATTTGTTGTCCTCAATAAAATCTTTCATTGGGGAATCAGCCATTCTTCCTTGCCAATTATTCTGCTCCTCCATAGAGCTAAAAACCCTAGTCATGTTAAGCTCATGAAATACTTTCGTTTTAAAATTCGCTTCAAATGAATTATAACGTGCTTTAGCTAAAGGTATTAGCGCGTCTGCTTTCCAAGATAATACAACGCGCTTAAAGGACATAGGGTGAATAACTCCTGCAGCAATAAGAGAAGATGAGCTTTGGTGTTTATTATCAATTAAATGAACAGAATTTCCGGTTTCATAAAGCCTATGGGCTAAGGTAGTTCCAGCAATTCCCTGCCCTACTATAAGGAAATTAATGCTTTTACTACTGGACATAGACGTCTTGGAAACAAATTACTAGACCAAAGAAAATTAAGAAACAACCTACAACAATGCTAACCCTGTCGAGAGCACGCGGAGTTAATTTGTTTTTTAATTTGCTAGCAAAGTGAATTTTAAGCAAGTCTACTCCAAACATGGTTGCAAGAGTTGCTGAAAAATAATATACCAGATGAGGGCCCTCTATATTAAGTTGCTCGGTTGCGTATGTACTTGCTCCAATCCAGTAAATCAAAACAGCTGGATTTATGGCGTTTAATCCGATCCCTTTTCCAATTAAAGCGAAATAAGTTCGAACCCGCATAATTGATACCGGATTATTCCCCATTTTTTCTAAACCATCAACGTCAATCTGTTTCCCTTTTTGTGGAGATTTTTTATTAATAATAGATACTACTCCCATTATAATAAATAAAGCGGCCCCAACATATTTCAAGTAAGCAAATTCCTTAATGCTATGATTAATTTTTTCCGAAAAAAAGAATGCCGCAATTAAATATAGAACATCACTTAGTAAAACCCCAATATCAATGAATATAGCATGACGGGCACCTTTTTTGATACTTGTTTCTATAAGCACAAAAAAGACAGGTCCAATTAGAATACTCAAAAGCATCCCAAATAATATTCCGTTTAAAATAATTGTTGCAGACACGGTTATAATTTCAACAAAGATAGCAAGTGCACTGAGAATTTAGCTGATATATAATAAAAAAAGGGCTTCTGAATCCAGAAGCCCTTTAGTACTATGTTGAAAAAAAGTAGTTACTTATTTGACAACTGACATAGCTTTAGTAATTGAAGTCTCTCCATTTGAAAGAGTGTAGTGATACATCCCTCCAGCTAAAGTAGAAGCGTCTAAAGTGATTTTGTAATCACCAGCAGCTTTTGTTCCTTCGTTTACTGTTAAAACAACTTTTCCTGTCATATCTACTACTGTCAAAGTAACATTAGCATTAGACGCCACAGAATAGTTAATTGCAGTAGTGTTGTTGAATGGATTAGGAATATTTTGACCTAATTCCATATTTCCAGCAGCATTTTCAGATACACCAAGAGAAGGGTCAAAGTTTAATCTTACCATAGGTGTGCTAGTAGTGTAATACTGGCTTCCAGATCCACCCGCAGTAGGATACATGATGTAACATGTTTGCGCCTCAGATGTTCCAGATGTTCCATAGTAAAATTCTGAGTAACACCCAATCATTGGATAATAAATCCCTTGAGTGGCAGTCAATGTAGGGAAGGTGAAAAATGGCAAGGTAATCGTAGCGTTGTTATCAGCATCAGCTTGAGTAGTTGTATACTCAGCAGTTTCATCAAGGTACTGGAATCCACCAGCGCCATCATCGGTATATAGTTTACCGTAAATGATTGTTCCGGCTGGTGTGTTAGCACCAATAACTACATCAATACCAAAAGCCTGTTGATCAGCAAAAATTTGCGTTGTGTTTCCAGCTTCAAAAGCGAAATCCCCAGGAGTAGCATTATCTTCACCACCACCTTGGGCCTCATAGACACCTCTGTCTCGACCGTAAGTACCAGTAGACGCAACAACCTCAAATGAATCTGTAGCTCCATTATCTAGGGGACTATCATCAGCTAAATCCGCAGAAACAGCATATGTAACAGCGTGGCTACCCGCGGCAGCTGCAGGAGTATATTGAGCAGTTACGTTTAATGTATCTGTAGCACCTTGAGCAATATTGATTCCTGCAGATGTACCAGTAAAAGTTCCTGCGTTAACATCAACCGTTACAATAGAATTTGTTTGATCTGCAGCTCCAGCATTAGTCGCAACAGAGTAAAAATCAATAGGAGCTATTTGAGAAGTAGGAATTGAATAGTATGGTAACCCATTTGAACCAAAATAAGAAGTTACCTCAGCTAAATCGTTAGCATCTTGAACATTTATCTTGATATCATCAACTACCCAATACCAACCCCAGAAATCTTGATCATCGTAGTGAAGACGCACTAAAACATTGTTAGATCCACCAGCAACAGAAGAAATATTTACTGTTGTTACTTCAGGGTTACCTGAGTTTTGATCCATCGCTCCAGTAACGTTTCCATTTGCATCTGAAATAGGAAAAGGAGTCCAAGTGGCACCGCCATCTCCAGAAACGTGCACTTCTCTAATGTCTTGCCACCATCTGAAGTTATGTTCAACAGTTAAAGTAACAAACATTTCAGCTTGTCCAGTAACCGCATTTGTAGCAGATAAATCAATAGGGGTAGCAATTGTTAAGTCAGTAACAATTGGAGTTCCATCACCATCTGTATTTCCCGGAGCAGCATCCGAATTAACCATGAAAAAACCGTTAGCGGCTGTTGTAGAGGCAAAATCACCTAAACCAGCAGGAGTTGATAAATCTGTACCATCTTGATGGTACCATTCGTTTGTTGAAGGAACACTGGTGTTAGTAATAGTCCATTCAGCAGCATTGCTCATGTCGTTTGACCATAACTCAACACCTTTCTCATATAACGGAGTTGCTGTTTGAATAGCATTGCCATTATACGTTTTTTGCACCAATGGTGTTGTATTAAAAACACCATTTTGGGCAATACCCGTTGAACACAATGCTAAAGCAAGTATTCCAATGTAATTTTTTTTCATAATTTTTATTTTGATTGATTTATTTTTTGCAGAGTGCAAAGTTCTTATTTTTTATCTTATAATCCAAATTTTGGCTTTGGTAGTTAATTTTTAAGCTTTAAACGACAGATTCTTCAATATAGTCTTCAATTGGTGCACAACTACAAATTAGGTTTCTATCTCCGTGTGCATCGTTTACTCTACCCACGGTTACCCAGTACTTATTATCAGCTAGATATGCTTCTGGATAAGCAGCCAATTCCCTTGAATAAGGTTTATTCCAACTATCGGAAATCACCATTTTTGCTGTATGGGGAGCATTAACAAGAACGTTATTGTCTTTCGGGAATATACCAGAAACCACCTCTCTTATTTCTTGTCGTATGCTTAACATCGCATCACAAAAACGATCAAGCTCTTCTTTTGACTCGCTTTCTGTTGGCTCAATCATTAAAGTTCCTGCAACCGGAAAACTAACTGTAGGAGCGTGAAAATTATAATCAATTAATCTTTTTGCAATATCACCAACTTCAATATTCGCTTCTTGCTTAAATTCTCTGCAGTCTAGAATCATTTCATGCGCGACAGTATTACTGTTTCCTGTATAGAGAATGTCAAAATCTCCTTCCAAACGCATCTTGATATAATTTGCATTTAAAATGGCTATTTCCGTTGATTCTTTTAAACCATTAGCACCGAGCATTTTGATATAACCATAAGAAATTAGATAGACCAATGAACTACCCCAAGGGGCAGAACTTATAGCCGTAATGGCGTTGCTCCCCGCAAAATCAATTACCGGGCTACCCGGCAAAAACTCAGCTAAATGCTTCGCAACTCCAATAGGTCCGGCTCCTGGGCCACCTCCACCATGTGGAATGGCAAATGTTTTGTGTAAGTTCAAATGGCAAACATCTGCTCCTATGTTGCCAGGATTTGTTAACCCAACCTGTGCGTTCATATTGGCTCCATCCATGTACACTTGGCCTCCGTTGTCGTGAATAATAGAAGTCATCTCAATAATTCCCGCTTCATATACACCGTGTGTTGAAGGATAGGTTATCATTACACAGCTGAGGTTATCTTTGTGTTGTTCTGCTTTTTCTTTTAAATCGCTTATGTCAATGTTGCCTTGCTCATCACATTTTACCACAACAATGCTCATTCCCGCCATAATTGCACTTGCAGGGTTTGTTCCGTGAGCCGAAGAAGGAATAATACAAATATTTCTATGGTCATCTCCACGACTCTTGTGGTAAGCACGAATTACCATAAGCCCTGCATACTCGCCCTGCGCTCCACTATTTGGCTGAAGAGATACCTTAGCAAATCCCGTGATTTCGCTTAAGTCTTTATCCAACTCTTTAAATATTTCATGATACCCTTTTGTCTGGTTCACAGGAGCAAATGGGTGAACATTAGCAAATTCTGGCCATGTTATGGGAATCAGCTCACTAGCAGCATTTAATTTCATTGTACAAGAACCGAGCGGAATCATTCCATGTGTTAATGAAAAATCTTTATTTTCAAGCCTTTTTAAATAACGCATCATTTCTGTTTCAGAATGATACCTATTGAATACCTCGTGCGCTAAAATAGCACTTGTTCTATGTAAATTTGAGGGAATACTAGCTTCAGCATCTTGAATAAACCCTTTTTTATTGACAGCTTCGCCAAAAATTGAAATAATTAAATTCAAATCGTCCTCAGTTATCGTTTCGTCTAAACTTAACCTAACAACATCGCTTTCATAAGCAAAGTTTACCTTGCTAGCTTCTGCAATTTTTTTAACAACACTTGCTTTCTCTGTGGCAATAGTAAGCGTGTCAAAGTAATTGGCATTAACAATGTTATACCCTAATTCGCTCAAGGCATTTGCTAGTCGACTGGTGTTGATATGAATAGCATTTGCAATCGCTTTTATACCCTCAGAACCATGATAAACGGCGTACATTCCTGCCATTACAGCCAACAATGCTTGTGCTGTGCAAATATTTGAAGTTGCTTTTCCTCTTTTGATGTGCTGCTCTCTAGTTTGCAAAGCCATCCGCAGAGCTTGGTTACCTTGGCTGTCAACAGACACACCTATGATTCTGCCTGGAATGAGCCTTTTGAAGGATTCTTTGCAGGCAAAAAATGCGGCATGAGGGCCTCCGTACCCCATAGGAACTCCAAATCGCTGTGTAGTCCCAACCACTGCATCTGCACCCCACTCTCCTGGAGCTTTCAATAAAGCAAGGCTCATTAAATCAGCAACTGCAACAACGTAAGCATTGACCTCATGAGCTCTTTCAGTAAAAGAAGTGTAATCTATTATCTCCCCATTACTATCAGGATATTGAACCATAGCTCCAAAAAAGCTGTAATCAAGAGTAACTTCATCATAATTTCCAAAAACGAGTTCAATATTTAAAGGCTCAGCTCTGGTAATTAAAATATCTTTTGTTTGAGGGAAAATAGTGTCTGCCACAAAAAACTTTTTCACCCCTGCCTTTTCCTGAGATCTGCTTCTTTTGTGAAAAAACATTATCATCGCTTCTGCTGCTGAAGTTCCTTCGTCTAACAGAGAGGCATTGGCCATTTCCATTCCGGTTAAATCCATAACCATGGTCTGAAAATTTAATAGCGCCTCAAGCCTACCTTGAGAAATCTCCGCTTGATATGGTGTATATGCTGTATACCACCCTGGGTTTTCTAGGACATTTCTCAATATTACAGAAGGCACAAGCGTTCCATAATACCCCATTCCAATGTAGGACTTGAAAGTCTCGTTTTTCGCACCCAACGCTTTTATGTGCGCAAGATATTCTTGTTCAGAAAATGCATCAGAAATTAACAATTCTCTTTGCAATCTTATGTCTGAGGGTATTGTTTTTTCAATAAGTTCATCAATAGATGAGCATCCAATTTCCAACAACATTTTGTTTATGTCGCTTTCTCTTGGTCCAATATGTCTTTGAGTAAAATTAGCTGGTTTCATAAGCTTATTAATAATTTAGGTGTGCAAATATAAATATTTACCAGCTTATTAAATGCGGCTATGTGTAATATTGAACAAGAAAAACCATAAATGTTAGAATCATTGAGCGAAACGCGGTTTATCTTTGCTTATATTTGGAGAATTATAGCACTGAATGAATACGAAAATAACCATAGCTTTTGTTCTACTGATTCTTTGCAATGTCCGGGGTCAAGACAAATTATTACTGACAAATGGCAGAATGGATAAGGGGGAAATTATTGCAGATAAAGCGTCAAAATTGGAATTTAAAACCCATAAAAATAACGGAAAAGAAAAAGTTATTCCTTACTATAAGTATAGAATATTTTCAATAACGGATGGAGAAGGAGAAGAGTCGGTTTGTTACAAAAAAGATAGTAGTATTGGCAATTTCTTGTCTGAGAATAGAATGCGGATGCACATATATGGGCAAAGAGATGCGCGCGATAATTTTGGTATTCGCCGTTATGTAGTGGGAGGTTTCTTGCTTGGTTTTGTGGCGACAACTTTTGACACTTATGAATTTGGGCCAAGCAAAAAAGAGCTTGCCAATGGTGCAGCACCTATTCCTACTGGTTTTTTCTTAAGAGATCCTTCAGTTTTTCCAGCGCTTTTTCCTTTGACCATTCCATTTGGAGCAAATTTGCTAACGACAAGGATAAAAAAGAGTGACGTCTCTGCCATTGAGTATTTAAACAGCGAAGAATATATTGAAGGCTTCAACAAAGTGAAAAAATTTAAACGAATAAAAACCTCTTTTCTAGGCAGCCTTTTGGGGTCGGCTATGGGTTTTATTTGTTTTTATACTATAAATGCCATACGCTGATTATATTGAAAATTACATTTCGAAAAATCGTTGAGTTAATTGTTTTTGGAAACATCTGGATTTCTTTAGGGGCGGCCGCTCTTACATTAAATACGTTTCTAATCATGGAATGGACTATAAACCTCGGTCTTATTCTCCTTGTTTTTTTTGCAACTATACTTTCCTATAGTTTCCAAAGGATCATAAGACATAGAAGTGGAAGTGCTACTAACTCTGTAAGGCATCAATGGGTTTATAAGCAAATTAAGCTTTTGTTTGTCCTCATATTAATATCTTCTTGTCTCTCGGGATATTTATTTTTCACCCTCTTCTCCTTTTATGAGCTTATTTATTTTTCGCCATTAATTGTAGTAGCCTTATTCTATGCGGTTAAATTGTCTAATAAATCGTTAAGAGACATCCCTTTTCTAAAAATAATATTGATAGCTACTTGCTGGGCAGCTGTAACCGTTTTAATACCTGCCCACATAAACCAAGAATTGTCTGGATATGGCACTTGGGCTATATTTAGTCTCAACTTCATATATATTTTCGCGCTGGTAATACCCTTTGACATAAGGGATTTGCATTTCGATGAACCAGAAAAAAAGACAATTCCGCAACTAATAGGATTGAAAGCTGCAAAATACACCGGGGTTTTGTTATTAGTCATATGTGGACTGCTCTCATGCGCTTTGTTCAAAGAGGCTGTATATTTAATACCTGTCTATTTCATTTCAATAGTGTTAATGCTTCAAGTCAATAATAAAAGAAAAGAGCTTTTTTATGCTTTCGGAATTGATGGGTTGATTTTGTTATTCCCATTTTCAACTTGGATTATTAAATCATATATTTAGATTTGCCACATGTTAGGAACAAAAGTTTTATTGATATATACCGGTGGCACAATTGGAATGATCAAAGATTCAGAAACTGGAGCCTTAAAGCCATTCGATTTTGAACAAATCAAGAAAGAAGTTCCTGAGCTATATAAGTTTGAATGTGAGATTGACACAATATCGTTTGAGAGTCCATTAGACTCTTCAAATATGGAGCCGGAGGTATGGGTCAGAATTGCCGAGATAATTGAAGAAAATTATAACGATTACGACGGGTTTGTAATATTGCACGGATCAGACACAATGGCTTTTACGGCAAGCGCACTGAGTTTTATGCTGCACGGCTTGAATAAACCGGTAATATTAACAGGTTCTCAATTACCAATAGGGACCATACGAACCGATGGAAAAGAAAATTTAATTACAGCAATAGAAATTGCGGTAGCTAAAAAAGCAAACAACCCTATAGTGCCTGAGGTAGCTATTTATTTTGAATATAATCTTTACAGAGGAAACCGGACCACAAAGATGAATTCAGAAGATTTCGAAGCTTTTGACTCATTCAATTTCCCGCTGCTTGCCGAGGCTGGAGTTAAAATTAAATATAACACAAGAAATATTTTGGAAGTAAAAACAGAAAGTAGATTAAATGTTTTTAAAAGTTTTGATAGAAATGTGGCTTCATTGAAATTGTTTCCGGGAATAACGAAAGAATTTGTTTCTCATTTTATCAAAACACCGGGACTGAAGGCTATAGTGCTAGAAACATTTGGTTCTGGAAACGCAATGTCGGAAGAATGGTTTTTAACCCTACTCAAACAAGCAATTGACAAAGGGGTTGTAATTGTCAATGTAACGCAGTGCAAGGGAGGTGGAGTAGACCAATCTAAATATGAGGCAGGAAGCAGGCTAGAAGCAATTGGAGTTATAAGTGGCGCGGACATTACTTTTGAGGCGGCAACTACCAAACTCATGCTGCTTTTAGGCGGTAAAACAAGTACTGAAAAAATAAAAACTAAATTTTTATCTCCTTTTTGTGGAGAGATTTCTTAACGAAGAAACGCTAAGATTGCTTGTTACAGCTTGAAATAAGCAATCCGCTTACGAATAAAATTCAACCTTTGCTAAAAACTAGGATTGTACAATAAGATTTTTTTGTATTTTGGCGGCTTGTAAACTTGAACAGTTCACAATAAAAAGAAAATAAAACCATTATAAACAATAAGTAAACTAACAAATCATCATGAAAAAAGTATTTACATTAATAGCTGTTACAGGATTGTTATCATTCGGAACTGTTAACATTGCTACTGCACAACCCACGGATTCAGTAGCTGTAGCAGCAGACTCAGTAGCACTAGATTCAATTGCTCAGGTTGAAGAAGCAGAAGCTAAAGCCAAAGCGGATGAAGAAGCAGCCCTAGCTAAAGCAGAAGCAGATAGCAAATCTGTCGAATTAGTTCAGGAGGAGCCAGACATTTCTCAAACAATTAAAAAATACTTTATTGATGGTGGGCCAATGTTCATGTCTTTTGTATTGATTGCACTGATTTTAGGTTTAGCACTATGTATTGAACGTATTATATACTTAAATCTTGCAACAACGAATACGAAAAAATTATTAGAAAGTATTGAGGCTGCCCTTGCTTCGGGAGGTGTTGAAGAAGCAAAAGAAGTTTGTAGAAACACAAGAGGGCCTGTTGCAAGCATTTTTTACCAAGGTTTGGAAAGAAGCAGCGAAGGTGTTGAAATGGTTGAGAAATCAATTATCGCTTATGGTGGTGTTCAAATGGGATTGTTAGAAAAAGGACTTTCTTGGATTGGTTTATTTATCGCACTAGCTCCAATGCTTGGATTCATGGGAACTGTAATTGGTATGATTGATACTTTTAACGTTATTGAGACAAAAGGTGAAGCAGAGCCAGCTGAGTTAGCAGGTGGTATTAAAGTAGCCCTACTTACAACCGTGTCTGGTTTAATTGTAGCAATGATTCTGCAAGTATTTTATAACTACATCGTTTCCAAAATTGATGGATTAGTTAACCAAATGGAAGACGCATCTATATCAATGGTAGATATTTTGTTAAAACACGAAATGACAAAATAAGTAATTAAGTATTAATTTAATCATTTTGAACATGGATAATAAAATTCAAAATATTGTACTCAAAAGTGTAATGGGTCTTATTATATTTTTGGGAACTCTTTTTACTGTTTGGGTTGTAATGAGCGGTGACCCAGGAAACATGAGTGATGTTGAGTTAGAGCAACTAGCCATTCAAAAAGCTAAAGCTGAAAACTTACAAAACTCCATGAGTCAGATAGACTTAGACCAATGGCTCAGGGATACAGCAAAAGAGATAAAAATAGAAAAAGAAAAAACGACCTTTTCGGCTGTTTCATTAGTCATTGACTTTACACAATATATTTTCTACTTTACCATACTATTGGTAGTTGCATCGGTAGGGTATTTGTTCACAGTTGACGCTAAGAAAGCTGCAATAAATATAGCTGGAATTATAGGTGTTGTTGGATTTATCTTCATAATCTATGCCACTGCAGGATCAGATGTTCCTCAAGAATACGTTGCAGCAGAAACCTTGAAAGGTGTTGCAGACGAGGACAGGTCCTTCACAGAAGGAAACTGGCAGTTTGCGAGTGCAGCACTGACATCTACGATTATCTTGGTTGTAGTAGCTTTATTAGGCTGGATAGGCGGAACCGTGATGAAGATGTTTAAGTAATAATTGAGAAAATGGCAAAAAGAGAGCTAGAAGAGATAAATGCGGGTTCGATGGCAGACATTGCGTTTTTGCTATTAATCTTCTTCTTGGTTACCACTACTATGAACTTTCCTAAAGTTTTAGAAGAGCGGTTACCGCAAAAAATTGACGATGTAATTGACCCTCCTTTAGTAAAGAAGGAAAACGTATTGGAAATCCTTGCAAATAAAAACGATCAAATTTTGATTGAAGGAAATAGAGGAGAAATAGAAGATATTAAGGACAAAGTAATTGAGTTTTATGTACATCCTATTAATTCTACCATTTGGCCAAAACTGACATCGATAAATGAGTCAATGGCCAATCAGTACATTGAAAAATTCAAAGTATTAAGCGCACAATATCCTGACGACAATAGATATGCAGATACTCTAAACAGATGGGAAATTAAGAAAGGGGTTATAGCTGCAATTGGAACATACAATGAAATTAGCGATAAAGCAATGATTACCATTCAGTTAGACAACGCGACAAGTTTTAAAACTTATGTTTCTGTATTGAATGAAATTATGGCCGGTATCAATGAGCTAAGAGCTGAATTATGCTTAGCAAAATTTGGAATTCCCTACAATAAGATCGAGAAAAGTAAGGTTCCAGAAGATCAGGCGAAAGTTAAAATCTTACGAGCTGTATATCCTAAGCGTATCATGAAAGCAAAATCTAAAAACTCGCAAGGGTAAACTAATTAGAAATTATGTCAAAGTTTTCAAAAGGAAAAAAGAAATCACAACCTGCAATATCAACTGCATCACTGCCTGATATTGTATTTATGTTGCTGTTCTTTTTTATTGTAACAACTATATTTAAAGAGAAAGACACCAAGGTTGTTGTTAAAGCTCCTCTTGCGACCGAAATCACAAAATTGGACAGGCGTACAGATCAAATTTATTATTGGGTAGGAAAACCTTCAAATAAAAATTATGGGACTGGTTACCGGGTTCAGGTTGATGATGCATTAGCCCCAGACATGGGAGCGATTAGAGCATATTTAATTGAAAGAAGGGGCGGAGATTTAAGTGAGGTTTGGGATAAAGTAATCAATAACTTCAAAATTGATGAAAAAGTGAATATGCGTATTGTCAAAAATGTACAGGAAGAATTAAGAAACGAAGATGCGTTAAAAGTAGCATACACTTTAAAGGATAAAAAATAGGTTCTCACTAATACCTCCTATTGATGCGCTAATTAAAAACGGTGCTTTTTTGCAACTCTTATTGTATTCTAGCTGATGCCACCCGCGTTCTCGGTAATTGCTGACAATTACCTATCCTTTGTCTGAGAAGTTAAGCTCATCGGTTCAAAACAAATTATTACACAGCGATATATAGTTACAGAAAAATTTCTATCGTTTATCTGCATTAACCGTTTACTCTTCTGCCCATAACCTAGCTTTGTCGATTAACCTCTAAAAGACAATATTTAATGTTTTTATGCCATTAACTTTGTAAAGTGAAATTATTTCTATCCGCAATATTAACACCGATATTTTTTGTCGTGTTTGGTTTGATATTAGCTCTTTTTCATCCCATTCAAGTTATTGCTAGAAATATTTTTGGAGCAAAATCGCATGACAAAACAGTATTTGCGCTCAACTTTTGGTTGATGAAAGCATTACATATTTTAGGGGTTCGTTACTCTTTTCACAGCTTCAAAAAACTACCAAAAGATGTTCCGCTTATTATTATAAGTAACCATCAAAGTATGTGGGATATACCAACACTTATCTGGAAATTCAGAGCGCATCGACCCAAGTTTGTCGCTAAAAAAGAGTTAGCAAAAGGGATTCCCAGTATTTCATACAACTTAAGGCACGGCGGATCTGTTGCTATAGATAGAAAAAATCCTAAAGAATCTATCTTAAAAATAAAGGCATTTGCCAAATTGGTAAATGAAAATTGTTTTGCAGTTTGC
>JAQWQH010000004.1 GCA_029244805.1 Flavobacteriales bacterium | reverse complement strand
AAAAAATAACGTTTAAATTGCCTCGACAAGAAATATACTACGCAAATTTCACTACTGATTATGTGGTATCCCAAGTAGATAATAGTTTCTTAAATAAATCATATCAAAGGTTTACAGGGGGGGGGTATCAAGCTTCTGGTTTTAACACATTAATTAAAATGGGGATGATTGATTTATTTGAAGACTACCGAATAATTGGGGGGTTCAGGTTTCCTGTAAACTTTAACAATACAGAGTATATGCTTTCGTATGAAAATTTAAAATCTCGAATGGATAAAAAGTATTTAGTTTCAAGGCAATCGTTTACAAGAAACGCACCATCTGGAAACGCACAAAAGATACAAACATATGATGCTAAATATAATTTGAAGTTCCCTTTCAATGAGGTAGCTAGTCTACGTTTAACCAATAGTGTGCGGTATGATCGAATAGTGACTTTGAGCACTGAACCAGCGACTTTAGAAATTGAAAATGAAAATCATTATTTAGCCGGCATCAAATTAGATTATGTATTTGATAACACGCGTATAATAGGTCTGAATATTCTCAATGGCACTCGTTTCAAGGTTTGGGGCGAGTTTTATAGGGAAGCAGATAAAGCTGAAACTGACTTTTTTGTATTTGGGTTAGATTTTAGGCATTACCAAAAAATACATAGAAATATTGTTTTTGCCACTAGAGCCGCAGCAAGCACTTCTCTGGGTCATCAAAGATTGCTGAATTATTTGGGTGGCGTAGATAATTGGTTAAGACCACAATTCGATTACTCAATCTTGCCAGACCCTAGTCAGAATTTCCAATTTCAAACTATTGCTACTCCGATAAGAGGTTTTTACCAAAACGTGCGGAATGGAAATAGCTTCGCCTTAATAAACAATGAATTAAGGATACCAGTATTTAAGTATTTTTCAAATAAACCAATAAAGTCATCATTTTTGGAAAATTTCATGGTAGTTGGCTTTGGGGATATTGGTGCAGCTTGGACAGGAGCAAATCCTTATACTTCTGACAATGCATTTAATACAATTTTGATTGAAGATTTTAATTATGAGATTATTCTGCAAAACCAAAAAGAACCTATAGTTTATGGCTATGGAATTGGTTTACGATCTAAATTGTTTGGGTATTATGTGCGTTTTGATTATGCTTGGGGCGTTGATGATGGCTTAGTGCTTAAACCAGTTAAATATTTATCTTTATCATTGGATTTTTAATATGGGAGTTTCAACAATTTTACTTTTAATAGCTATTGGGATTAGTGCCGGTATTTTGAGCGGTTTTATTGGAGTTGGCGGAGGAATAGTAATTGTACCGGCATTGGTTTTTATAATGGGATTCACTCAACATGAAGCGCAAGGATTAAGTATAGCTACTATGCTTCCCCCTATAGGAATAATGGCTTTTTATAGTTATTGGCAGCACGGCACTATTACAAAAAACTCTATTGGATACGCTGCTGTTATTGCAATTGCATTTGTTATTGGTGGTTTTATAGGGTCAAAGGTTGCGTTAAAAATATCTCCTAATTTGATCAGGTTGATTTTTGGGACTTTTATGCTATTTGTTGCTTTTAAAATGATTGTAAGCGGAATGGCTTTTTTTGGTGAAAATGATGATTGAAAAAATAAAAAAAATAGCAGCTCAGCACAAAGAACAAATTGTTGAAGTTCGAAGAGCAATTCATGCAAACCCAGAACTTTCATTCGAGGAGTATGAAACGTGCGAATTAGTTTCAAAATTCCTAACAGACTTAGGAATAAAGCATGAAAAAGGTATTGTAAAAACCGGTATCGTAGCAATAATTGAAGGAAACAACCCATCGTCAAAAACGATTGCATTGCGCGCTGACCTAGATGCATTGCCAATCCAAGAAACCACAGAGCTTTCATTTAAATCGAAAAATAAAGGTAAAATGCATGCATGCGGTCATGATGTTCACACATCTTCTTTGTTAGGTACAGCGCTAATTTTGCATGAATTAAGAAATGAGTTTGAAGGAACTGTTAAATTGATTTTTCAACCGGGAGAAGAGATAATACCAGGAGGAGCAAAATTAATGATTGAAGAGGGTGTTTTAAAAAACCCCGCTCCAAGTAATATTATAG
The DNA here is from genome assembly GCA_029244805.1 of Flavobacteriales bacterium. Taxonomy (GTDB): domain Bacteria; phylum Bacteroidota; class Bacteroidia; order Flavobacteriales_D; family Parvicellaceae; genus CALSMU01. The sequence goes on along the minus strand of JAQWQH010000004.1, from coordinate 16,118 downwards.
GCCAGCATGTTTACCCTGAGCTAGAAGCCGGAAGGGTCGGATTTAAACCTGGCATGTACATGGCTTCTGCAGATGAATTACATGTGAAAATAATTGGCAAGGGAGGACATGCTGCCCTGCCGCACAAAACAATTGACCCTTTATTAATTGCTTCTCATATAATAATCTCTCTGCAACAATTAATCAGTAGAAGGGTAAGCCCCTACAGCCCAAGTGTTTTATCCTTTGGATCTATCCATGGACATGGATCAACCAACATTATACCAAATGAGGTGAATCTAAAAGGTACCTTTAGAGCATTTAACGAAGAATGGAGAGAAGAAGCACATGTTTTAATGATAAATATGGCCGAATCAATTGCTAAAGGAATGGGAGGCACCTGTGAGTTTGAAGTTCGAAAAGGATATCCGTTTTTGGTGAACGATGATGAATTAACCAAACTAGCTAAAAATGCGGCAATAGAATTTTTGGGTGCAGAAAATGTTATTGATCTAGACTTAAGAATGACTGCCGAAGATTTTGCCTATTACTCTCAGGTGATTCCGGCATGCTTTTACCGTTTAGGAACTTCTGATTTTTCAAAAGCACCAACGGGAGGGTTGCATACATCTAACTTTACTGTAGATGAAAAAGCACTGGAAACAGGCATGGGCTTAATGGCTTATTTAGCTTTGGTTGATTTAAAGAATTGAAAGAACCAACACATGAAAAACATCCTCTTTTACTGAAGCTACATATAAATGAAAGTGATCTGATAAAAGCATAATTCCAAGTGCCATGGTTGCATTCCTAAATCGCATACATTTTGGCAGATGGTCAAACATTTTTAAATATTTATATCAGTTGTTAAATGAATCACATTATCTTTAATTTAGAAAATAAATAAATGAAAACAAAAGCACAAAAAAAGAAAAAAAGTTTATTTAAGCGCCTAGTAAAGTGGACTGGAATTACCTTTTTTCTTTTAATCATTTTAATCATTTTATTACCTATTTTATTCAAAGATGAGATAGTGCAGTTTATTAAAGAAGAGGCAAATGCAAGTTTAAATGCTGAACTTGATTTTGGTAAAGTTGACCTTAGTTTGCTGTCTACATTTCCAAAATTTTCCTTAGAAATAAATGACTTGACCTTAACAGGAGTTGACGAATTTGAAGGCGTTGAATTGGTAGAAATAAAACAAACCAACCTTAAATTGAATTTATGGAGTGTCATAGGTGGTGACCAATATGAAATTTCATCCGTTGGCTTGGTTGAGCCAAAAATACATGTATTGGTTTTATCGGACGGCAAAGCAAACTATGACATTGCTACCTCTGACTCAACAGGTATTGAATCCATTGATGAAGAAGTTGGCGAATCCGCTCCTTTAAAACTAGCTCTAGAAGAATACTACATAGAAAAAGGTTCCATTGTATACGATGATCAACTATATTTAATGTATCTGGAATTGGATGGATTAAATCACAAAGGAAGTGCTGCAGTTAACGGAACAACCTATTTGGTAGAAACCTTAAGCGACATAGGAGGAGTTACATTTGGATATGATAATATCAATTATTTATCTCAAACGGTAACAGATATTAAATGTAATATGGAAATAAATATGCCCGAAAATGAAATGAAGTTCATCTTCAAAGAAAACGAAGTCGTGTTAAATGAATTAGGAATTTCTTTGGATGGATGGTTTTTGATGACCGATGAAAGTATGGATATGGATATAAATTTCGGAGCCACCAAACAATCATTCAGCTCATTGCTTAGTATGGTCCCAGGTGTTTACTCACCTGATTTTGGAAACATAAAAACAAATGGGAACCTTCTTCTTGAAGGAAGGGTTTTTGGAGAGTTTAGTGAGAAATCTATGCCCGGGTTTAATTTAGATTTAAGTGTTTCAAATGCATGGTTCCAATATCCTGATCTTCCCGGAAAAGTTGATGAAATTGGCGTTGATGTTAAAGTAAACCGTGAGGCAGGTATTGACTTAAACAATACTAAAGTAGATATTAATAAGCTTCATCTCGCGTTTGCAGGTAATGAAATAGATGCATCACTAAAGCTTCGAAATATGATGACAGACCCTAATATAGAAAGTGAACTAAAAACATTTTTGGATTTGTCCAAACTAGTGGAAATAATTCCATTGGAAGAAGGAGAGTCATATAGCGGAACAATAACAACTAATATAGCTTTAAAGGGTAATGTGTCTGCTTTAGAAAAAGAAGAATATGAAAATTTCAAGGCAAATGGAAACTTGAAAATAGCACAAATGAATTACCAAACTTTAGCGTCTAATTACTCCGTTGCAATTGACTCTATGTTGTTTCAGTTCGCTCCTCAATACCTCAACCTTTCATATTTTGAAGCAAAAATAGGAGAAAGTGACTTGCATGCTGACGGAGCCATTGACAATTATATGGAGTATTTTTTAAAAAATGAGGTGTTGACAGGGTCTTTCAATATTGCATCTAACTATTTCAACGTTGATGAATTAATGTATGCTGACCCCAATAAAGAATCGGAAAAACTAGAAGAACCAGCTTCGGCAATAACTTCTGATTCATTAGTTGCTGAAACTATTGATATTCCTGACAATATAAACTTTAACCTTACAACAAGAATTGAAAAGATGGTATATGACAGCTTAGAGGTTTCAAATTTCACCGGGGGTATTGTTGTAAATGAAGGTTTAGCTATTTTAAAAGGAATGAAAATGAACGTTTTTGATGGTAGTATCGGACTTAATGGATCCTACAATTCGATTTCAAAAGACAGAGCACATATAGATATGAAAATGGACATTAAAGACTTAGATATTCCTTCAGCAGGATTGTACTTTAACACAATGGAGAAAATGGTTCCAATGGCTAAATATTGTAAAGGAAATTTTTCCACAAGCCTTAATATGGTAACAGATATTGATGCAAATATGGAGCCTATTTATGAAACCACAACAGGAAATGGAAAAGTTCGTACGAATAAAGTAGTCATTCGAAATCTTCCTGTATTAATAAAAATATCAGAAGCTCTGAAAATGGACAAACTTAAAACACAGACCTTGGATAATGTTAATATTACCTATGCATTTAAAGATGGTAAAATTTGGATTGACCCTTTCGATGTCAAAATGGGAGAAGTTAACACAACTATTCAAGGAACAACCTCTTTTCTTCAGGAATTGGATTATACAATGGAAATGGAAATACCTCAGACCATGTTTGGTGCTGAAGCTGCTGGTTTATTATCTGGCTTAAGCGGTGTTGGCTTGGATTTAGAAGACAATATTCCGGTTAAGATCGGGATTAGGGGTACCGCTGTTAATCCAATAATTAAAACAGATTTAAAAAATCAAGCTAAAAATGTTGCAGATGAGGCTATAGAAAAGGTAAAAGATAAAGTGTATGATGAAGCTAAGAAAATACTTGAAGACGCTCAAAAACAAGCAGATAAATTAATTATGGAGGCAAAAGCAAAGGCAGATCAGATAAGAGAGGCCGGAACAACTTCTGCGGAGAAAATCAGAAAAGAAAGTTTAGCTGCTGGCAATAAAACAAAAAGAGAAGGCAAGAAAGCTGCAGAAAAGATAAGAGAGGAAGGGCACGCGCAAGCTCAGAAATTGATTGATAATGCAAGTAATCCGATTAAGAAAAAAGCTGCCGAAATTGCAGCAAAACAAATGAAAGATGAAACGAATAAGAAGGCAGATAAAATGATTTCTGAAGCAAATATTCAAGGAAAAAAAGTAATTTCAGCGGGAGAATCAAAGGCAAATAAAATCAAGTCAGAGTCTGAAGTAAAAGCACAAGAAGTGGAAGAAACAGCTCAACTTCAAGCAGATAAAATAATGTCTGAAGCAAATGCTAAGGCAGAAAAAATAAAAGAATAAGAAACAATCTAACAAAAAGTCATGCTCAACGACAAAATTTTGATGAATGACGAAAACAAGTTTTTTCTCTGAATCTTTTATAGTATATTAGTAACAATATTTATTGAAAAAAATTAAATTGTCTTTTTGACAAAAGAAAAATGCAAGTAGTAGAACAGTCAATAAAAGCCTCCTTACAGAAATATTTTGGTTTCAGCAGCTTTAAAGGAGAACAGCAGGAAGTAATTCAAAACCTGTTGGATGGAAACAATACCTTTGTCATTATGCCAACAGGAGGCGGCAAGTCGATGTGCTATCAACTTCCTGCTTTAATGAGTAAAGGTACGGCCATTGTGGTTTCTCCTTTGATTGCGTTAATGAAGAACCAAGTTGATGCACTTCGGTCGGTTAGTGAGAATGATAGTATTGCCCATTTTTTAAATTCGTCATTGAACAAAACAGAGATTGCTCGCGTAAAACAAGACACGATAGATGAGAAAACAAAATTATTATATGTTGCTCCAGAATCTTTAACCAAAAAAGAAAATTTAGACTTTTTAAGCAATATAACTATATCCTTTTTTGCCATTGATGAAGCACATTGCATATCAGAATGGGGGCATGATTTCAGGCCAGAATACAGGCGATTAAGACCTATGATTGAAAGTATTGTTAAAGTTCCAATTATTGCTTTAACGGCTACAGCTACAACAAAAGTTCAACAGGACATACAGAAAAACCTAGGCATGGTAGATGCTAAGGTTTTTAAAGACTCATTTAATCGAAAAAATCTCTATTACGAGGTTAAACCCAAGATTGATGTTCAAAGGGAAATAATTAAATTTGTTAAATCAAGGGAAGGTAAATCTGGTATTATTTATTGCTTAAGCAGAAAAAAAGTTGAGGAGCTTGCGCAAGTATTGCAAGTAAATGGAATAAAAGCACTTCCTTATCATGCTGGATTAGATGCGAGTTCAAGAGCTAAGCACCAAGACATGTTTTTAATGGAAGATGTTGACGTGATATGCGCCACTATAGCATTTGGGATGGGAATTGACAAGCCAGACGTAAGGTTTGTAATCCATCATGATATACCTAAATCACTAGAAAGTTATTACCAAGAAACAGGAAGAGCCGGCAGAGATGGTGGAGAAGGACATTGTTTAGCTTTTTATAGCTATAAAGATATTGAGAAACTAGAAAAGTTTCTGCATGGCAAACCGGTCGCAGAGCAAGAAATTGGAAATCAACTTTTGCAAGAAGTTGTAGCCTATTCAGAAACCAGTATGAATAGAAGAAAATTCCTTTTGCATTATTTCGGAGAAGAATTTGACGAGATAAATGGAGAAGGTGCTGATATGTGCGATAACTCTAGGTTTCCCAAAGAAAAATCAGAAGGAAAAGAAGATGTTCAACTTGTATTGAAAACCATAAAAAGTATTGTAGGTAAGCATAAGGTAAAATATTTTGTAGATATTCTGACAGGCAACCTCACGAGTGAAATCAACACCTACAAACACAACAACAATGAATTCTTTGGAGCTGGAAAAGAAAAAGAAGGGATGTTCTGGAATGCAGTTTTACGACAAGTAATTGTTGCAGGACTAGTTGGAAAAGAAATCGAAAGTTACGGAACCTTATTTTTACGTAAATCAGGAGAAGATTTTATCTCAAATCCTAAATCATTTATGCTGATTAAAGAGCATAATTATAATGATACGGATGACTCTGACATAATTTTAAATCAAAAAGGAGGAAGAGCCTCCGACGATGTACTTTTTAAAATGTTAAAAGATTTAAGAAAGGAAATTGCAAAAGGCAAAGGGGTTCCCCCTTTTGTGGTGTTTCAGGACCCATCATTGGAGGATATGACATTACAGTACCCCATTTCTATGGAGGAACTTCAAAACATAGTGGGAGTAGGTCAAGGAAAAGCAAAAAGATATGGCCAGCCATTTTTAGATGTAATTATTCAATACGTTGATGAAAATGAAATAGAACGTCCTGAAGACTTCGTAGTTAAATCAATCGTAAACAAAAGTGGGTCAAAAGTTAGTATTATTCGAAATATTGACAAAAAACTACCCCTTGAAGACATAGCGAAAGCACAAGGCAAAAATATCGATGAGCTAATAATAGAAATTGAAGCTATTGTTGCTTCAGGAACTAAAATCAACATAGACTATCATTTAAACGAGGTGCTAGACGAAGATGCGCAAGAGGAAATATTTGAGTACTTTATGGATGATGCGGATACAGATTCTATCGAAGAAGCTCTCAAAGAATTTGATGATGACTACACAGAAGAGGAGCTTCAACTTATGAGAATTAAATTCATGAGTGAAGTTGCCAATTAAACCACACCATCTTTTTACATTATTTACCGTTTACGTTAAATTATTTACCGTTTCTTAATAAATAGCTTGCGAAGGCTTTGAAAAGGCAACTGTCTGATTATATTTGTGTTCTTTAAATCAAGAATTAACATTAATAGAAAATTAATCAGATTATGAAAAAAATTTACTTGAGTGCTGCAATATTAGCTTTTGGCGGAAGTTTAATTGCTCAGGCACCTACTACACAGAGAGCAATGTTCTCTACAAAAAAAATAAAGAAAGAAGCTGAGGCTCCTTTGCAAAATAAAGCACTGGGAGTAGCTTATCCAGTTTCAGACTTTTCGACACCAGGATATTGGGTTCTTGACAATGCGGGCGAAATGGCTCCTATGGGCTGGACAATTGATGCAGTTAATGATTCATGGGCTTTTGGAAGTTCTATTGCTTCTACTTCAGGAGGTAATTTCTTAGAGTTGTATAACGGGGATCCTACAACTGGAAGCCCTGCACCATCAAATTCTACATTCACTGCAACAACAGCAGCTTCGATAGACATTCCTACATTAACTGGAGGAACTTCTGATGTAACAATTCAATTCGAGCAGTATGGAGCATTATTCGTAGACATGCAGGAAGTTCAAGTAAGTACGGATGGAACTACTTTTGTTACAGTTGGAGACAACAGCGATATTACTCCACTAACCAGCACTGGTGGAGATCCTTATCCAAATCCGATGTTACGTACTTATGACATTTCAGGTGCAATTGCAGGAAACCCAAGTACTGTATGGATTCGTTTTAGTTGGTCTCCAGGAGCTCAAAATATTACATACGGATGGTTTGTTGATGATGTGAATATTGTAACTAAACCAAACAATGACATCAAAACAGGAGACAATGATTGGGGATCTCTAGGTCTGCACTATCACCAAATTCCTTTGACTCAGGTAGCTCCTATTGATTTTTGGACAAATGTATCGAACGAAGGTTCTGACGCGCAGACAGGAGTAACGTTAAATGTTGATGTAAATTCTGGAGCAAACACAGGTTCAAGTGCAGGTGTTACTGTTGCTCCATCAGCTTCTGACAGCCTTGTTGTAAATGGATTATTTACTCCTTCAGCTACTGGAAATTATTCTTTCACAATGGATATCACTGCTGACTTAGTGGATGACGTTCCAGCTAATAATCAGTTAACTGGAGATTCATTTATCGTAAATGACTATATCTATGCTAGAGATACAGATGGGACTCCTTCTCCTGGTGGTGGAGAAGACGGAGGTACTCCAGGTGACTTTGCTTTCGAAGCTGGTTCTTACTTTGATGCTTTTGCTGCTGAACAAGTTTATGGAATTAACGTGACAATTGGATCAGGAACTCCAGATGGAACTATTATCTACGGTAAGTTATATGAATTTGATGCAGCAGCTGGAGATTTTGTTTACGTAGATGAAACTGCTGAATACGCAACTGTAGCAACGGATATTGGTACTGAGAAAACATTGGTATTGTTTACTTACCCTACTTTAACTGCCGGAAACACTTACTTAGTAATGGTTGGATGCTATTCTGAATTTTACTATGGCACAAGTGGATTCTCTCCGGACCAAACAAGTTTCATCACTTACGGTGGATGGGGTGGTACTGGAAGTCAGTATTACACGAATGGAACTCCAATGGTAAGAATGAACTTTGACCCTTCAATTGGAATTGAAGAAGTTTCTCAGACAGGAGATATTTTAGGACAAAATATGCCTAATCCATTTGACAACAATTCTACGATTAATTTCGAGTTAAAGAATACATCTGATGTTCAATTCGAGTTTGTTGATATGACAGGGAAAATCGTTAAAACTATGGACTTAGGCACATTAGTAAATGGACCTCACAGTATTCAAGTTGATGCTACTGAATTTGCTTCCGGTGTATATTACTACTCTTTAGTTTCTGAAGGGAGTAAAATAACAAGTAAAATGATTGTTCAGAAATAAGCATTACCACTGGTAATTTTATTTAAAAGGGCTGTCTCTGAGAGACAGCCCTTTTTTTATGAGCCTATTCTCTTTCAAAAGAATAAAATAGTTGGCAACTATGTTTTGAGTTCACATTCTTTGTCGTACATTTGCACTCCAAATTTGGCAAAAGAGCCTGACGAAATTTGAATAATGCGGATGTGGTGGAATTGGTAGACACGCTAGATTTAGGATCTAGTGCCGCGAGGCGTGAGAGTTCGAGTCTCTCCATCCGTACTAAAAGAAAGGCGTCGTGCCACGCACGATGCCTTTTTATTTTTAATGAAGTAATAAAGCAAAACCATTGTAATGGACGTTCAACAAAATAACTCAGATAACCTTAATGCAGTTTTGACAATTAAAATTGCAAATTCAGACTATAACGATCAATATGAAAAATCTTTAAAGTCTTACAAGAAGCAAGTGCAAATGCCTGGATTTAGATCTGGCCAAGTACCAACAACTGTAATTAAGAAAAAGTATGGTCCTTCGATTTTAGCTGAGGAAATTGATAAATTGTTAAACGAAACACTTCATAAACACATTACAGAAAACAATTTAAATGTTTTAGGTAATCCAATGCCTGTAGTGGATGACAAGATGGATATTGATTGGAAAAATCCTGGTGATTTTGAATTTTCTTATGAAATTGGGTTAGCCCCAGATTTTGAAGTTAAATTGAACGCAAAAGATAAGTACACATATTATAAAGTAAAAGTTGACAAAACATTAGTTGACAAACAATTGGATGATTTTGCAAAAAGGTATGGCAAACTATCTTCAACTGACGTAAGTGATGAAAAAGACATGATTATGTCTCACTTTACAGAACTAGACGAAAATGACAAACCCGTTGATGGTGGATTTTCTCATTCGTCGACCGTATCGGTTGAATTTACAGAAGATAAAAAAGCCAAGAAAAAATTAATTGGATTAAAAGCTGGTGACACACTAATTATAGACCCAAGAGTTATTTCTAGAAGTGAATCAGATTTAGCAGCAATGTTAAATATCTCTGCTGAAAGAGCTGCTGCTTATACGAGAAATGTAGAATTAAAAGTTACTGATGTTAAGAGTTTAGCGCCTGCTGAAGTTAACCAGGAGTTATTCGATAAAATTTACGGTGAAGGAACTGTTTCGACTGCTGAAGATTTTAGACTGAAAATTGAAAGTGAGCTTTCTGGAATGTTCGTTAAAGACAGCGATAAGGTTTTCAAAAGAGACTTAACTGAAAGTCTTGTTAAAAAGTTAAAGTTGACGCTGCCAAATGAATTTTTAAAGAAATGGATCCTTTCTTCTAGTAAGGAAGAAATCACTGCTGAACAAGTTGAAACAGAATATGAGCAATATGCGCAAAATCTTAAATGGCAATTGGTTGAAAATAAAATAATCAAAGACAACGATATCAAAGTTGATAACGAAGAAGTTGTTGCGTATACAAAGGAATTACTTTCTGGTCAATATGCTCAATACGGCATGATGATTCCTGATGATGAAGAAATGAATAAACATGCCCAAAATGTTCTTTCTAACCAGGAAGAAGCACGTAAAATATACGATTCGTTATACGATCAGAAAGTATTAAACTTCTTGAAGGACACCGTTAAAATTGCTGAGAAGGAAGTGAGTTACGATGATTTTGTTAAGATAGCGTCAAAAGCTTGATTTATTTTCAATTCTGACAATCCTCATATTAATTTACATTTGTAATTGTTATGGCAAGCATTAGACAAGAAAAAATTGCAGGTGTTATACAAAAGGAACTAAGCTTAATTTTTCAAAAAGAAGCAAGGACAATTTGTATGGGAGCAATGGTGAGTGTTACCATAGTTCGGGTATCACCTGATATGGGATCTGCTAAAATTTACCTAAGTGTTTTTGGAGCAAAAGAAAATGAGGAAGTTCTTAAAAACGTTCAAGACAATGGGCGTCAAGTGCGACACATACTTGCCCAAGCTGTGAAAAATCAACTTAGAAAAACTCCTGAGTTAACTTTTTTCTTGGATGACTCTTACGATTATGCGCGTAACATAGATGAGTTACTGAAATAATTTGGTTAGATGAAACCATGAAAAAACTATACAAATACTTACTAAACACATTGCCTAGGCCATTGTTGATCAGGTTGAGCTATGTTTTTAGAGTATTTGCACCTTTAGTTTACAAAGGAAACAAAGTGGATTGTCCTGTTTGTGAAAAGTCGTTTAAGAAATTTCTTTCTTACGGTTCAAATGTGGCACATAGAGACAATGTTCTTTGTCCTTATGATCTCACACTAGAAAGGCACCGTTTAATGTGGGTTTATCTAAAAAATAAATCAAATTTCTTTACAGCTGAAAAATTAAAGGTAATGCACATAGCCCCTGAGCAATGCTTCTATAGCGGGTTTAAAAAACAAAACAATCTAGAATACACAACTGGCGACCTCCTCTCTCCACTTGCGGACATTCATTTTGATTTACATAAAATTCCAATACAAGATAATCAATATGATGTTATTTTTTGCAATCATGTATTGGAGCATGTAGAAGATGACCATAAGTGCATGACCGAATTACACCGGATAATGAATTCAGGAGGATGGGGAATTTTTCAAGTCCCAATTGACACAACACGGTCGGAAACCTATCAAGATGCTTCCATTGTATCTCCTGAAGAAAGAGAAAAACACTTTTGGCAATACGATCATGTTCGCCTATATGGTTTGGATTACCCAAAAAAATTAGAAGCTGCAGGGTTTGAAGTCGAAATTTACGATTACCATAAAGACATGCCAAAAGAGCAATATGAAAAGTATCGTTTTCATCCTGATGAATTATTATATATTGTTAAAAAGAAATAATCCAAATTGGAAACTTTTTCAATAGATAATCACTCAGAGCTCCACAAAGTAGCAAAAGCTATATCAAAATTATGTGCCGGTAATCAAGTTTTTATTATTGATGGCGAAATGGGTGCAGGTAAAACGACTCTCATTGGTGAGGTCTGCAAATTCCTAAATGTTGCAGACGCTATTTCTAGTCCTACTTATGGAATAGTAAACACATACTTCTCGGAGCAATATGGAGAAATACATCACTTTGATTTTTATCGTATCAAGAATGATGAGGAAGCCATGGATAGCGGATTAGACGAACCTCTTCATAGTGGTAATATCTGCTTTATTGAATGGGCGGATAAAATCCCGAAACTTTTACCTGATAACTGCGTAAGAGTGTCAATCGAAATAACCGACACTAATAGCCGTAAAATCACTATAAAGATATGATTTCCTCTGGAGATGCCCTTAAATCATTGGCCTACGAAGCTTCATTAATGCCCCAAGAAGAAATGTTGGAGGTAGGTCGTAAAAAATCAAGCTTATACATTGGTATTCCGCGAGAAACTGAATTTCAAGAGCATCGAGTTGCCCTAGTACCTGAAGCTGCAGGTCAGATTGTAGCCAATGGTCATCGTGTTGTAGTAGAAACAAATGCAGGTGAACATGCAAATTTTTCCGATCAAGACTATAGCGAAGCAGGTGCAGAAATAGTTCTGTCACCTGAGGCAGTATATCAAGCAGATATTATATTAAAGGTAACCCCGCCGTCTCCGAAGGAAATTGAGATGATGAAACACAAGCAAACCTTGTTTTCTGCACTGCAACTTTCAGTTCAGCCTGAAAACACTTTGCGCGGCTTGATGAAAAAGAAAATTACAGCAATTGCTTGGGACTATATAAAAGATGAAGCCCAAATATTTCCCATAGTAAGATCTATGGGAGAAATTGCGGGAACAACATCTATTTTGATTGCTGGAGAATTAATGTGTAATGTAAATGGTGGCAAGGGATTAATGTTTGGCGGGGTTGCAGGAATTACGCCCACAGAGGTCGTTATTATTGGTGCAGGAACTGTCGGTCAATTCGCTGCTAAAACTGCATTAGCGATGGGTGCTTCAGTAAAAATATTTGACAACTCAGTATATAAATTAAGAAGGCTTCAACAAGATTTAGGGCAGAAGGTTTTCACTTCAGTAATTCAACCAAAAGTATTGGAGAAAGCCTTAAAAAGGGCGGATGTAGCCATCGGAGCTTTGAGAGCGCCACACGGAAGAACTCCCTGTGTGGTATCAGAGCCAATGATTGAAGGAATGAAAGATGGAGCTGTTATTGTTGATGTGGCTATTGATCAAGGCGGTTGTTTTGATACCTCCGAAGTTACAACTCACGAAAAGCCAACCTATGAGAAATATGGCGTAACTCATTATTGTGTGCCAAATATTGCATCTAGAGTATCTCGGACTGCCTCTTATGCTTTGAGTAATATTTTTGCTCCTTTGGTTTTGGAAATAGCAGATGGTGGTGGATGTGAAAAACTAATTAGAACAGACAAAGGGTTCAGACATGGTGTTTATATATATAATGGAACATTAACTTCTTCCTACTTAGGTGAAACCTATAACCTCCCTTACAAAGATTTAGATTTATTAATTACCGCTTTTTAATCAGCCAGAAATATACTTCCCAAAAGGAATTTTACTAATCAAATAAACAATCACTACCGATACAATAAGCGTGATGATTGTAGTCAGCGGAATTCCAATTAATGGATGAATCAAATCCCAATCAATACCATACATTATCAAATAGTTTAAAACTAAAATATGGGAGAGGTAGATTCCATAACTATGCTTGTCAATAATATTTCGAGCAGATTTAAAAACTCCGTTTAACTTAATATCTCCATTTTTTAACAGAACATATACACTTGCGGCCATTAATAGTACATTCGGAATCAAATAAGAGTAATAATTTTTGTAAAATAATCCAATCTTATCGGTATAATAATAGGTGCCATAAACAGTGATAAACAATCCGATAAAAAATGTAACCACTGCTATTGACAATATTCGTTTTGACTTTGTATTTATGGTGGATAAATAATAGCCTAAAACAACGTAACCTAAATACCCCATGTAATACCAAAGATTCCATTCAAAATTACTATTTGAAGTGTAGGAGGCTGACAGGCTAATAAACAAAACCCATATTAGTAAAAATAACTCTAGATATAACTTTCTAACCTTAGCGATAATATTGGCAAACAATGGTATAGTAATATAGATTCCTAAAAGCATATACATATACCACAAGTGATAAGAACTCCCGTTCTTTGCTTGCTGCAGAATCCACCAAAAATTTGACTGTGAAGCTAATTTCCCATTAAATTGGGGAGGCTCTATGAAATTATAAACAATATAGATAGCTGTCCAAAAAACAAATGGCAAAAGTATTCTTAGTACTTTTCTTTTGAGAAAAATAGGGTATGCATACTGTTTGCCTAATAATAAAGTTCCTGTTATCATTAAAAATAATGGAACTGAAAAACGAACAAAAGAGTCGTAAACATTCCCTATCCACCAATGAAAATTTGGCACTTGGTTATATTTATACAAAGCTGAAGAGGCTACATGCAATAAAACAACACACACGGTTGCAAGAACACGTGAGTTGGAGATCCATTCTTTTTTACCCTGCTCCATTAGGAATATTTATTTTGCGATTATCAAGCGTTGCATAATGCTTTTATTAACATCTTTGTACCGCACAATATATTCTCCTGAAGCCAAGTTGCTGAAGGACTGATAAATCGTTTTTGCTCCCGTAATATCCATTTTTTCCATTATTTGACCCACCACATTAAATATGGTTAATTCCCCATCTAATATATTTTCATCACTAATCACAACTTGGAATTCTCCAGAAGAAAAACTAGGATAAACAGATAGAGTTAATGAGGAGTAACCTTCATTTATCAATTGTATTTGCAGGTCATTAGCTGAGATTATAGTAAAGTATGCATCGTCAGAAAAGTCAATTGCAGAAGTCAATGTGTCATCTACTAAAAGTAATTTGTAAGCCTCATTATTTTGAGAAAAATCAGGTTCTGTCGAAATGAGAAGAACATATTCCAGATCATTTTCTGGAAGCATTTCTAATGGAATCCTAACATCCACACTTTCAATTGTTCCTACCTCATCCACTTGCCATATTCTACGAATCATCTTCGTTTCAAATGGCGATACGTTCTGTATCCAATTACTACAGCTTTCGTTGTTATCTGCCCACATAAAGTAATCTCCATTATCCAAAGAAATAGGATTATTCATTCTTACAATTCCAGTCCCTTGAGCATCTAGATGCAAATCAAATTGATTCTCTCTTCCAATTCCACCAAGATTAAATCTATAGGTATGATCATGTAAATACATATCATTGCTTCCCAAATCAATTTGATATTTAGCTCCTAAATAATTTCGAATTATATTTACATGTGACTTCCCGAGTGCTTCATTATAAATAAAGTGTTCAGCTAACTTTCCGTCTCCCCACCTATCCGATCTATCTTGTCCGAGCTGAATATCTATAATACCGGTGTCGTCTCTATGATCAAAACCTTTTTCTGCTTTTTCATCATCTTCTCCATCAGAAATTACATGTATGTAGCTTGTGATGTCATTTTGACAAAATGCAAAACCATAAAGATGAGGTATTGTAATATCGTTCAATGATTTTGTTGTTCCATTTGTGCCATCACCGGTATTATTTTTAATGTTCGGATACCATCTCTTCTCACCTTTATTTGGATGAATAATAAATCCATTGTCGTCTCTGGAGCTTGCTATCCAACCATGCTCATTATAAAGATCCGAAGTAGATTCTGCAATAGTAAAAACACCAAAGTTTTTTCCAGGCGCAACATTCTCTGCTTTTATCCATGTTCCAAAACCAGATGTGTCCGATTGAAATTCAATTGCATTTAGACCAGCAATTCCATTTGTCCCTGTTCTCAATATTGGTTGCATTGAATCAACACTTTGAAAAGCATTTATATTAAAGGCACTTCTATCCAACCACTTATCTATTAGAGCGCCATCAGCAGTAATTGGATTTCCCTGATAGCTAAATTCATTGTCACCACTAAGCCAAACAGCAATTTCACTAGCACCTCCAACCCCACCTGGGCCAGTATATCCAAGGCTAGGAATGTCTTCAGAATAATTAACCGAAAATGTAGTAGCCATAGCATTATAAACAGAGTCGTTATCTTTCGCAATATCGGCGGGGATATCAATTGTTATAATTCCTGGAGACACGGGCGTAATATTTATTTCATAGTCTATGGGACCTCCAGTTAACGAATTGAGCGTTCCGTTAGTTATTGCTATATCCGAAAGATCAAATCCTGAAACGGGAACATTTGTGAGGTTTTTGTAAAAATTAATATTCAAGTTGAAGTTCTCGTAAACTTCTAATTTTGGATTGTCATTTTGAAAAGAAATTAATGGCAAACTTGCAAAATAAGTGGTAATTGTATCATACAAGTCAGATTCCCACAATCCTCTACCATATGTAGAGGCTCTTAATCTCTTTTCTGATCCACCAGAACCATAATAAATATTTAATTCTGAAAGCTCCGAATTGATAGGCAATCCACTTCCAAAAAACACCCAATTCGACATAGTAGAGTCTTTGTAATATACTCCGGCATACGTACCAACATAGATACCTTCATTACTCATATTATCCAAAACCATACAAGTAACCGGTATGTCGGGTAGGTTTCCAGAAATATCTGACCAGGTAAGACCACGGTCATCTGATCTTATTACTCCGTTACCTTTTGTAAGCCAAATAACATTCGTATCCATGGGATTCGTCTCTATATCTGTAATCATCCCGGCGATTGTTCCTGGGCTGAAAGTATTCCAAATTACATTTGCTGCTGAATCATTACAATTCTGTGAGCGATAAAGACTAAAACCCTTTGTAACATAAAGAAGGTTGGAATCAGCGGAAGAGTGTTCAATTACATCACAGTTATTTGATGTATTGCCTATTCCCGAAGGGGAAATGTTTTCGAA
>JAQWQH010000001.1 GCA_029244805.1 Flavobacteriales bacterium | reverse complement strand
TGAATAACTCTCATGTTGCTTTAGTTACTTCGGGAACCGCAACGCTCGAAACGGCTTTGTTTAAAGTGCCTCAAGTAGTTTGTTATAAGTCGAGTGCTTTCTCCTATAGAATTGCCAAGTTATTGATAGGTAAAAGAATTAAATTCATTTCATTGGTAAATTTAATAGCTGGAAAAGAAATTGTTAAAGAGCTGATTCAGTTTGAGTTGACAGATGTTAACTTAATGAAAGAATTAGAATTTATCATTTCTGCAGAAGGACGAGAAAATATGGCGAAAGAGTACCAATTACTTGAAGATAAATGCGGTGGAGCGGGAGCATCCCTCAATACTGCAAATGGGATGTTGAAAACTCTGGAAGATCTCAATAGAAGTAGGAATTAAAGAACTTATTTTTGTTTCCATGAAAATTATTACAGCAATAGTATTATTTATTTTCAGTTGCCAGTCAATATTGGCGGACAAAGAAATAATGGATATTGGGGTTTTTAGAAATGTAAAAACATCACATATATTATTCAACTATTTGGACGATAGTTATTCTTTTCATTCAGAGTCAGGTGAATTTTTCACGCTAAATAAAGGAGAGTCGGTGAGAATACAGAATAAAGGCGGTGAAATTCGAATTAAGCAAGGTGACGTTGAAATTGGTACTTTCAAAAAAGTATTCATTAAAAGGAGTCATGAAGATGGAGCTTTTAAAATTAAATGTTTAAGTCCGTCATCTAGAGAAAGAAAATATCAAGGAAATTTGAAAATACTAGCGGAGGGTAGTTACTTGAAAATTATTAATCAAGTTCCGTTAGATGAATACTTGGTCGGTGTTATAGAATCCGAGTCTGGTAATAATGAATCCAAAGAATATTACAAAGTACAAGCTGTAATTAGCAGAACCTATGCTTTAAAGCACAAGAGCAAATTTATGGATGAGGGCTTTATGCTGACAGATTTAACAAATTGCCAGGTTTATAAAGGGAAAATGTATAAAAATCAAAAAATAATTGACGCTGTCAAAGAAACTGAAAACTTCGTATTAGTTGATAGTGATATGAATTATATTACTGCTTCCTACTATTCAAATAGTGGTGGTCAAACTGTAAACAGTGAAGATGTTTGGAGTAAGCCTCTTTCTTATTTAAGAAGTGTTAAAGATCCTTATTCATACGGTAAATCCAATTCTAATTGGACAAAAGTAATTAGCAAGGCTAAATGGATTTCTTATTTAGACAAACAGCATAATTTTCCAATTGAAAACAAAGATGATATTGAAAAAGCCTTATCGTTCAAGCAAGATTCAAGAAGGAAATATTATGTCGATTGGAAATATCATATATTGCTTACCGATATCCGAAAAGATTGGAAATTAAAAAGCACGTATTTTGATGTGAAAGTCGAAGGCAAAGAGGTTTATCTCCTTGGAAAAGGATTCGGACATGGTGTAGGTTTGTCTCAGGAAGGAGCAATGAATATGTGTGATTTAGGTTACGGTTTTTTAGATGTCCTTTTGTTTTATTACACGCAAGCGCATTTAATTGACTTAGAAATGATGGACTTTTATTTGTCCTATTAAATACAGCCTCCATTGTATTGTTTTGAAAATCAACGAAAACCAAGTCGTTTTGAATATGTCTTTCGATGTATCTTTAAAAAAAAACGATGAACTATTTTTTTTAACCGATTAAAGTATGTATGTTTGAATCGAATTGAGCTGGTTACTCAATTCTATCTGAGAAAATTAGCTCTTAGGTTTTAGGTTTGGAAAGCTCAACGTATGTTGAGCTTTCTTTTTTTTTGACTATTTATTTATTTTTCCTTTTTGTCCAGCAAATAATATTTCCTCCAGTCTGGGAAGCTTAAGAAAATCATTGGGATTGTTTGGTCCTATTTTACTAATTGAATTCAACTTGTTCATTTGATCTTTCGATAATGAGAAGTCTAAAACTTTTAGATTTTCTTCACATTGCTTTAGTGAACGTGCTCCAAATATTGGGGAGGACTTTTTTACCATTTGCATTGCCCAACGAATAGCAATTTGCGAAGGTGTATGTCCAATTTCTTTACTAAGCACATTAATTTCAGCCGACATAGCTAAGTTTCTTTCGCTAAGCCTAGCAGATACACCTTTAGTCATTCGCTTTGGCTCACTGTTATCTTCCAGATATTTTCCTGTAAGTAAACCTGCGGCTAAGGGGCCAAAACCACAAAACAGCATATCATCATGCTCGCAAAGTGGAATAATCTCTCTATCTGCAGTCCTTTCAGTTAAACAATATTCAACTTGGTATGCTGCAAATTGATTCCACCCCCTTAGTTCAGCCAAAGTATTACAACGGCTGGTAATGTAAGCTGGTGTATCGGAAATACCAATGGATAGTACTTTTCCAGAAGCTAGTAGGTACTCTAAATTTCTCATTAACTCTTCAGGAGCAACGAGAAAATCCCATGCGTGAACCTAGTACAGGTCAATATAATCGGTTCCAAGCCTCTTTAAAGATCCTTCAATGCTTTGCGTCATGTTTTTACGACTATTACCCGAAAGGTTAATTTTATTAGATTCTGTTAAAGAATATTTGGAAGCAATTACCAAGTTGTCTCTTTCTGATTGCATGAATTCACCTAGATACTTTTCTGAAGTTCCTGTTGTATAAATGTTTGCAGTGTCAAAGAAATTTCCACCAGCATTGCAGAATGCGTCAAAAATACGTTTTGATTCTTCTTTGTCAGAACCAAAGTTCCAGTCTGTTCCAAAAGTCATAGTACCTAAACACAGTTCTGATACCTTGATTCCTGTCTTACCTAATAATTTATAATCCATAACCTATTTTTATAGGGTAAATATAATCGTAAGAAAAATAGAGATGAAATTTATTTGGGTTTTTGCCAATTAAAATTTTCAAATAATTTATCCCAATCAGCAGGGAAACTACTTTTTAAAATTAATGAATCTCCGCTATTTGGTT
>JAQWQH010000269.1 GCA_029244805.1 Flavobacteriales bacterium | reverse complement strand
GACTCTTCGTGGAGTTCAATTAGGTGTCTGGGTATTATTACCTGTTTTGATGATTTTTGTACCCTTGTATTACAATTCATTATCCAGTTTATGGCAAAATATTTTTTATGGAAATATTACACATGTTATATGCGGTGCTACCGGAGTTGGACTAGGGTTGGTGTTTAGACCGCATATTCGTCAAAAATTAACCCAGCAAACTAGGAAACACTATATAAAACATTCTAATTTAGATCGATTAGCAGTTTATTTTGCTTTTGGATTTCCTTTGTATCTGGCATTGATTTTTTTCACCTGACCGTTTTAGATTATCTTTTGATAAATGCTCCAGGATAATCAGTAATGATTCCATCTATTTCGTATCGTTTTAGTTGCTCAAAATCTTTATGCGAGTTAACTGTCCAAGCAAACACAGCAATGCCTAATTCATGTGCTTTTTTAATTTCTTTTTTAGAAACTGTTGGCTTGTACATTCCTATCGCGTACGGTAGGTTAGTTAAGTCTTTAATGCAGCTCTTGACTGATTTAAATGGGGTGTAAGTCAGGTAAACCAATCTATATTGTGGAGCTCTATTGTGTAATTCGTTAATTATATTAGCATCAAAAGACATGAAAACAATATTATTTCTAAGCGGATAATTACTAATCTCTTCAAGTATAATGTCTATATATTCAATCGGATGAGGTTGATATTTTCCATAGTATCTTTTTTCAGATTTTATCTCAAAAAGAATCATAACTTCACTTAAGTCTACCTTATTAAATACTTCTTGCAATAGAGGTTTGTGTGTTTTTAGTTTCTTTTGTTTCGGAAAATTCGAATGAAATTTGGAGCCACAATCAAATTTTTCTATTTCCATTTGTGTCATTTGAAAAAGATTGAATTCTTTCTCCCGCTTAATTTTCCTTCCATCCGGTAATAAACAATATTTCTGTTCCATATAGGGTGCATGTGAAATAACGATCTGTTTGTCTTTGTTCACTACCACATCAAACTCAATACCATCTGCACCTAATTCAATAGCTTTTTGAAAGCCGATAATAGAGTTTTCAGGAAGAATACCTCTACAACCCCTATGACCAAATATTTTGGGGTTTGAAACTTGTTCGTGTAATCCTAAAGTGGCCATAAGTAAGAATAAAATAATTCCTGTCCTTAATTACTGAACCTTAATTAATGATTTTGTCGCTTTGTGGAAATTTGTTTCTAAAACTAAGTTATAGTGTCCCGCTTTTATTGATTGCAAATTAAGCTTCATATAATTCACCCCCGGATTTAAGGCGGTAGCAATATCATTAAAGACTAATTTTCCTGCAATGTCATATAATTTAACCTTTACGTCTTCTGCTTCAAATAAATAGAACTGTACGGTAATTTCATCAATAATAGGGTTGGGGTATGCACCAAACACAACAAGGTTTTCAGTAGCTTCTTCAACGCCAATAGGATTGGCTATTGGATATTGAGGAGCGTAAATGGGTAAAGGGCCAGTGTTGCTTGAAAAAGTAATTGCTTCATTTGCACATTTCTCAGTGTCGTTAACAAAGTAAGATGCCCCATAATACTCACCTGGGGTTGGAATTTCTACGTCATCCATGTAGTAGTAATCACCCTGAATTCTCGTTTTGTTAACGTCTAATATCATATAACCTCTTTTTTGTAAATCGGCATAATGAACGTGAGAATTTGCAAGTTGAATAGCTGATGAAGCGAATCCGAGGTTAAAGCTAGTTGAAGTTACACTTGTTACAACAAATTCAACTCCTAATGACCCAGTACATGATGAGTTGTCGTAGTTGTTTAATGGAATGTCATTTACCCAAGATGTGTGAATGTCACCTGTTAAAACAACGAGATTTTCAATGCTATTTGTAGTGATAAAATTAAACAATTGATCTCTTTCGTGAGCATATCCATCCCATTGATCATTGTTTAATATTTGACCAAATACTGTTAATGGAGCTATCATCACTTGTTGTCCAAGAATATTCCATCTAGCATTAGATGTTTGAAGGTTATTTGTTAACCAATTAAATTGATTTGTTCCAAGCAAAGGACGGTTTGGATCATTTGCTGCACCTGTATTTTGCTCAACTCTTGCCTCTAGCCTGGTGTCTAACATGTGCAAATCAATTAAGTCTCCCCATGCAAATTTTCGATATATCTGTGTATTACTTGAGTTTGGAGATCGGATAGGCAACCATTCATGGTAGGCTTGAGTTGCCACTGCTTTTCTATCTAACCAAGCACCTTCAGTTCCAGGGTCATGGTTATCTGCTCCATCGATATATGAGTCATTAGCTGTTTCGTGATCATCCCAAATATTTATAAATGGAAATTGTTGATGTAAATTCCGTAAGTCAGAATCTAACCTGTAATGCGAATAACGCAGACGATAATCTTCTAGGGTGATTATCTCATGAGAAGGTTCGTTGATTCTTTCCGATATATTAGCTGAGAAACCACCTGTTTCATATTCGTAAATATAATCTCCAAGGTGCAATACGCAGTCGAAATCGTTTCTATCTTTTAAGTGCTTGTAGGCATGGAAATATCCATGTTCCCAATTCGAACAAGATACGATTGCAAAACGAACGCTGTCAATATCACCAACCGGTGCAGTTTTTGTTCTACCTCTCAAGGAATTTTTTCCTAAACCATTAAAGTCATAATAATACCAAGTATCTGGTTGAAGACCGGTTGCATCAATCTTGTAGGTCCAATCTTTACTTGCTTTAGCATAACCACTTCCAGAATTAACAATATTGCTCATGCTTGTGTCTGTGGAGATTCTCCAATCTACTTGCACGCTGTCCAATGTTAATGTATCATCTGTTAATCTTGTCCAGAGAATGACTCTATCAGATAAAGGGTCTCCTGAAGCTACACCATGATAAAATGGGTAGAGTAGTGGATCGATACTTGCTCGCATATCCATTTGAGTAAATGCAGATACTGCGTATATTATTGGAAGAAGTAATATTATCTTGCTCATGATTATTGTATAACTATTTGATGAATAAATCGTTTTTTATTTCGATACAGGTGCAGTAGGTAAATACCTTTACCTACCCCTAAATCATCTGTATTGATTGCGTTTTCCGTTTGGTAAAGTTTTCGACTATTGATGAGTTGGCCACTTACTGAGTAGATTTCTAAATTCGTTTCTTTTGCAGTTTTAATATTTATATGTAGCATGTCCGAGGAAGGGTTAGGAAATATTAAAAATTCTTTTTCAAAAGGATGGTCTTCAGTCAATGAATTCGGTGTATCGTATTGAAAGGTAATATGTAAAGTAGCAGATCGAGAAACGTCATCATCTCTTGAGTATGCCGAGCGCGTTCCGCTACCATCAAAAATAAATGCCATTGCATTTCCAGATTCCCACCCCGGTCTATCCACGATTTCTTGCACAATGGAAGTAATGTTTGGAGTCTGCTCAGCGGCTCCAGCTGCATCTGTATTCCATGAAGGTGGATTCCAGTTCACGCTAGCGTTTGTTCTAGTTCTAAAAGAAACATTGTAATTAGTTCCCCCAAAAGTAGATGCGTTGTCAATATTCTCACCATACACCTTAATAGCGGCTGTGCCTGTTTGATTCTCATTGGAAGTAAATTGGATATAAGCATTCGCTATGTAAGCATTTTGTGGTATTTGCAGGTCTGAATATCGAAGACCTACCCATTGATCTTCATTCGGTATTGGCCAAACCCATTCTTCAATACAGAGTTCTAAATCAGAGCTGGTTAAGTCCATGTCTCCATTATCTTTTGTTTCCTCAACATCATCATCGTTAGCTGCAAGTTGAGCGGTTATGTCAATTTCACCCGTAAAAATTTTCACATCATCTGAGATGTTATGCCAACCTTCATTATCAATTGCCCAAGCAGTAATTACATATTCTCCGTTGCCAGGAATGGTCCAATTTAAATTATAAGGAAAGGTGTTGTCCTGACCGATTTGAACATCATTCACAAAAAACTTTACATTTTGCACAGAGCCATTGTTATCAAAAGCATCCGCAGTTATGGTTACAGCTTGAGGTTGAGTGAAATATTGTAAATGAAATGGGTAGGTAACCGCCACATCTGGCCTTTCTATATGTCTCTGGTTTTTTATATAGACAACATTTCCATTTGAAGGGTTCCATATTTCAATTCCTGCAGGAGGTGTAAATCGATCCACATCATTAACTTCGTCTACAGATGCAACATTGTCGGTAGCTATAGTTCTAACTTCAATGGTATCCTTTGAAATTTTTATCCAATGAAAACTGTTAAAACTACCACTGTTTCTGGTCCATGCTCTGTTCCAATCATTTGTTCTTAGCGGAGCTCCCCAGCATCCTTCACCTATGTAAACGGATCCAAAAAGAGTATCTATTTCAAATCCATCATCGGAATTGGGTCCTGTAGATGGCTTAACGGGCCAGGTCGTTTTTACATCGTGTGCATCACTTTCTATGATTAATTGAACTCCGTAATCATGAAATAAATGTGCCCAATAATCGTATTGAATATCTTCATTTGTTTTATCTGTAGTATGGGGTCTTGTAGTACGGTGATATTGAGCAATATTCCAATCGAAGTTATCAGAATTGTTTTGCAATTCTGATTCTAACCAAGTTGATTGATTTCCAGCAACGGATACTTCAGTATTTAAAGTATAGATATTTAGGAAAGTTCCACCCACTGGAATCGAAAAATACTCATCCGCACTAGGAACATCAAATAAATCATAAACAACTCCCGGGTTAGCTTCATGATTTCCCCTTTCCCAAACTGCTGGATACATTCTTCCATCTGATGATATAGTCATCTGCCAATCATCCATCCAATCACTCCATTCTAATGCTAATCCAAGCCATGTGTAGTCTCCTCCAAATAGAACAAAGTCAGGTCTTAATTTGGCAACCATTTTATTTGCATTTTGCCTCGGACTATTATCTAAATAGGCTCTGCTATCGCCACCCGCAATTATAGAAAGTGGTGTTGCATTTCCCATTGCTGTTGTTTTGAACCAAAACCTTGGGCTAGTTCCATCGCTATCTTTTATTACAAAATAATAAATCGTGTTTGGTGTTAACCCGGTTAATCGCACAAAACGGTTATCCATTCCTTTGGCATTAACTTGTCTATCTTCTATTTGCGAATTGGGATATGATGTCCAATTTTGTCCATAATCTTGAGTACCAAAATAAAGTACAGGTAAACTTCCGCCATTTTGTTCCCATCCAATAGTCATAGTTGTTGATGGATCGTCTCTTAAAGATAATCTGTATCTTCGCGTAAGCCCAAATGCGTCTCCCACGAAGAGGATGCAAAATGAAAAACAAATAAGTTTGATCCAAAATTTCATTTTAATTGAGATTTAAAGTGTTTAATATTAATTAGTAAAATTAAAGCATCTGTCTAAGATATGCAAAACCCAGTTATTATAAGAATATTAAGAATAAGTACCTTTCTTCTGTTTCTTGGGAGAGCATGGGAGCATATTTATTGGGAAGGTCCTTTTCGAAACTTTTTCTATAATCCACATGGTTTTGGTCAAGTATTGGAATGGATTTCAGGAAGAACTTTACCAGAAATTTATAAAGACCACTTTTATGAGCATTTAATCGATAATATTTCTATTGGTATTGGTTTTGTATTTGCTTTTGCCGGAATTGCAGCATTATTTTATTCTCCAACTCGTATTCTTTTGAAATGGATTATAAGGTTAGGTGTTATTTGTTTGGCATTTACTTTTTATGGTTTTTTCGTTGATAAGCACTATTTGTATGGAACTTTATTTGAATATTCAGCCCAATTCGTAACTCCTTTATTGTTTTTGTGGTATTGCTCGAGAATTTATGAAGTTAGAAGTTTGTGGGTAGCTAAAGTTGCCATTTCTTTGACTTTTTTCTGCCATGGTTTGTTTGCTGTGGGATACTATCCGCAACCAGGAAATTTTCTCGATATGTTAATTATAGGTTTCAGAATGCAAGAGGGTGTGGCAAGAGGCATGCTATTAGATGTCGGTCTGTTAGACTTTGTTTTTGCTGCTGCTGTATTGGTGCCTTTTAATTTAATGTATTACAAAAGTATGTGGAGTAAAGTTTTGAAAGTGTTTTTCTTATGCTTGTTAAGTTATGCTGTAGTTTGGGGTTTTATGACTTCTATTGCGCGCTTTTATATCCATTTTAATCCTCATTTTATTCGGCAAAGCTTTGAGGGTTTTTTTTACGAATTTTTAGTGAGATTACCCCACGGATTATTGCCACTGATTGTGCTGGTAGAATTTTCACGAAGAAAAACTATTTAAGTTTTCTGTTTTTTCTTTTTTGCAGCAGGAAAAAGAATGTTGTTCAGTATCAACCTATATCCAGCTGAGTTAGGAAATAAATTTAAATCTGTCGGGGGGTCATTCACATAGTGTCTAAAGTCTTCAGGATCGTGTCCTCCATAGAAGGTCCATTGTCCTTTGCCGTACTCACCATGAATGTAACGAGCTGTTCCTAATGCTTTGTTTTCCCCCATAATTAATACATCGGATTTAATGTACTTTTATAAAAGTCGGTTGTTTGTCCCATAAATCCTTTAACAATGGGTGTGTGGCTTTGACAAAGCATAGCCGGAACAACATCCCACTTTGCAGAAAATTCAAACAATGAAAATTTGTCTTGGCTTTCTGGGCTTCTATGAGAAATAGTTGCGTCAATACTGGAGAACTCATATTCCAAAGGATTTGATTTTAATACAAAATCTTTAAATGCAAATGTGTTATTAAAATCTAGTTTAGACTGAGCAGCTGGATCAGCTGGATCTCCATCATACATATAGTCACAAATATCTACTCCATCCGCAGCTAGCGCGATGTCATAACTGTCTGTT
The DNA here is from genome assembly GCA_029244805.1 of Flavobacteriales bacterium. Taxonomy (GTDB): domain Bacteria; phylum Bacteroidota; class Bacteroidia; order Flavobacteriales_D; family Parvicellaceae; genus CALSMU01. The sequence continues at coordinate 2,437 of JAQWQH010000269.1, read as the reverse complement.
CCGGAACACATTGTAAATAAGAACCCACCGCCAGCAGTAAATTCTTTTATTTTCTTAGCTACACCTAATTTGAGTTGCGATACTTTCTCAAAACCTAATTCAGTTGCCATTTCTTCTGTCTCTCTTTGTTGCCGGCGATACCATTCGGCATTTTTATAATTACGGTAAAACTTACCATATTGCCCGGTAAAATCTTCATGATGCAAGTGCAACCAGTCGTATTTTATCATTTCACCGGCAATTACTTCTTGGTCATAAACTTTATCATATGGAATTTCAGCGTAGGTTAAAACCATTGTGACAGCATCGTCCCATGGTTGCTTTCCTCCCGGAGTGTAAACGGCAATTTTTGGAGATTTTTCTAGCTTTACGATTTCTTGATTTACTTCTGGATCGGCAATTTCACTTTTTATTTTCTGCGCCTGAACATTGGCAATAACCTCATAAGTGACTCCACGAATAATGCATTCTTCTTCAATGGTTTTGTAATGCTTTATCAAAAAGCTGCCACCTCGGTAATTTAAAAGCCACTCGACTTCTATGTCATTTTGCAATATCCAAAATGCAATACCGTAAGCTTTGAGGTGATTTTTTTGTTCTCCATCTCCCATTGGAATAAGGATTGAGCTTCCAATAGCCTTAAAAGCGTAGGTAATAATAAATAGTATGAATATTAATCGTTTCAATTTAAGAGGGACAATATAAGCCTATTCTTGTTAACGAATATATTTTGAATATGTTTTGTTAGAATGGGCTTTCTTCTTCATTTTCATCTAGGAAATCAGAAGGAAAGTTATCTTCAGCATCATCATTCATTTTAGATTGAACGGTTCTAAACCCCCCTCCGTCGGTATCGAAATCTGGATTGGGAAGCATAGGGTTGTATTCCGCGCCATTGTCAAAAGTGTCTAGGTTTTCGAATTTAGCAAATTTACCTACAAAGCGAAGTCTAACATCTTCTAAAGAGCCATTCCTGTGTTTTGCAATGATTATTTCTCCTTGGCCATTACATGGTGTATTATCAGCCCATTCTGTAAGGCCATAATATTCTGGACGGTAAATAAAGCAAACAATATCAGCATCTTGCTCGATTGCTCCAGATTCACGTAAATCAGAAAGCATAGGGCGTTTATCTCCTCCACGGGTTTCAACAGAACGACTTAATTGAGACAAAGCAATAATTGGTATATCTAATTCTTTTGCAATCTCTTTTATAGACCTTGAAATAGTGCTAATTTCTTGTTCACGATTTCCTCCGTTACCGCCAGCTGACATTAATTGAAGGTAATCGATTACAACCATTTGAATGTCGTGTTGCTGTTTTAATCTTCTACATTTTGCCCGTAATTCAAAAACAGATAGGGCAGGAGTGTCATCGATGAATAAAGGTGCGTTTGCCAATTTTTTTGTTCTTTCAAATAGTTTAGAAAATTCATCTTTGGATAAGTTACCCTTTCGGATATCACTTGCTCCAATTTCGGCTTCACCAGAAATTAAACGATTGACTAGCTGTACAGAACTCATTTCTAACGAAAAGAAGGCAACAGCTTTATTATGATCAACAGCCGCATTTCTCGCCATAGATAAAACAAAAGCAGTTTTTCCCATACCTGGACGGGCAGCTAAAACAACCATATCAGATTTTTGCCATCCAGAGGTCACTCTGTCTAGGGCAGTAAAACTAGAAGGAACTCCACTAATTCCATCTTCTCGGCTCATTGCTTCTTCGATTCCTTCTACCGCCATTCTCATTAATTGAGACATGGTGTCATGATTCTTACGAAGGTTTCCTTCAGCAACTTTGAATAATTCAGCTTCAGATTCATCTAGCAGGTCAAAAACATCAGTGGTTTCATCGTATGCTTTTTGAATAACAGTTCCTGATATTCTGATAAGTTCTCTTAATATATGTTTCTGAGAAATAATTCTTGCATGGGCTTCTGCATGTGCCGCAGAGGCAACTCTATTTGTTAGTTGGCTGATAAAATAGGGACCTCCAACTTCATCCAATTCACCTTTCGAGCGTAATTTCTGTGTAACTGTTAGAATATCAATAGGTTCTGAATCTCCGAATAAATCTCGAATAACTCCGTATATTTTTTGATGAGCTTCTTTATAAAAACTCTCAGGGGTAAGAATATCTATAATATCGTTAACCGGTCCTTTTTCAAGCATCAATGCTCCTAGCACAGCAGATTCCAAGTCAACTGCTTGGGGCGGTAGTTTTCCACCCTCAATAAAACTGGAAGGCATTTTATTTCCAATTTTTCTGGTTTTACCAGCATTATCTATAATTTTTCCAATCTGATCAGCCACACTGCAAATATATATTTAACAAGTATCATCATCGATGTTTTCCGTGATTAATGCTAAGAAAAGTTATCGACCAAGGTTATTAACAATTGTTAGTAAAGTAAAAAAGCCACTAAGGAGATCT
>JAQWQH010000264.1 GCA_029244805.1 Flavobacteriales bacterium | reverse complement strand
ATGCCCATGCACTTGGTGTGCAAATTAAATGGGTTGAAGAATTTGAAGATCAATTTGAGAATGAGCTCCAACCTAAAAATTAAATCAATTAAGAATGAGTACCTGTGAAATAACAAAAGCCTGGGTAAGGATTTACAACCTTGAAATGGAGAATATTCTGTAGGTCTAATTCAAAAGATTATCGGAAACGAACTTGCTCGGAATGTGGCCTGAAACATCGAATAACAAAAAGTAAAACAGCTACATTACCCCAATAATATATGAAAATAACCAAATAAACATTGACTCGAGAAACACCCTAACTCATAAAATATGAAAAAATATAATTTATTCCTTGATGATGTCCGATCACCATATTCTGTATTCTTCAAGACGCTCATTCCTCTTTACGAGCATAATTCTGATTGGATAATAGTTAAAGATTACTCTGCATTTGTATCACACATTGAAAAACATGGCATTCCAACCGTTTTAAGTCTCGACCATGACCTAAGTCAAAATCACTATCTACCTCATAATCAAGAAGATATAGACTACTCTTCTATGGATATTCCCTCAGGATGGCACTGTTTAAAATGGCTGATTGAACATTGTAAAAACAACAATTCCACCCTACCGCAAATCTTTTTTCATACACAAAACAAGCAGGGAGAGCAAAATATGAGAGCTTTAATGTTAGAATAAATAGATAATAAACAACACATTTAATTATGAATTACAATCAATTTTTATGTTCCGAGGAACGAAGCCCGATACTTTCGTATCGAGCTTTGCTTTCTTAGTGACCCAGACAGGATTCAAACCTGTAACCGCCAGAGCCGAAATCTGATGCGCTATTCAGTTGCGCCACTGGGCCAATTACTTTTTCAATACCCAAGCAGATATACCTTCTATACTTTTAATCTCTTTCTTTGCTTTCTTAGCTTCCTTACGAGAGCCATATTTTCCAAATGAAACACGATGCAATCCTTTGTTTTGGTCAATAATCATTGCACCTTCATAACCTTTATCTATAAAAGTTTCGACCAACCTATCTGCATTTGATTTTTTGGCAAAACATCCACCTATTACAAAATACCCTTTTTCCAAATCAATAGGCTCGACGCTGGTAACATTCTCTTTCTCTACAAATGTTGTATTAGTAACAAAAATATCTACAGTTTCTTCTGGCGAAACATTTACCTCTTCATTCGTTTCAATTACCAGATTACCTTCATTAACAGGGTCAATTTTAGCTTCCTCTACTAACACCTCAGGCACTTCCTTTTCCTCAATTAAAAATGAATTAATTAACTCTGGCTTATAATTAGTTGTTGTATTTTTTTTACTATACGTAAATGGATTCAAATCTGAATACTGAAAATTATCTCCGCCAGTTAATAAATCCGTTTTCACCGGAATCCATGCAGAATAAAACACTATTGGAATTAACGCTGCTGCCACCCACCAACGGTTTCTGCGACTTTGACGATTTGCTTCAGCAGAAATAGGTATCACCTCATCATCGTTTTTAATCGGTTGCAGCTTATCCTTGTCGTGGATAATTTCTAATGGTTTAACCTTCGCCTCTTCAATAGGTAATTCAGCAGTAGATTCTTTGTGATTTTCAAGAGGAATAGCTTTTACGATTGACATTCCAAATGAACTTATCAAAAAGTTGGTTGAACTGGGTTTGAAACAAATGTTATTTTCTGGGTCTAAAAAAAGAACGCCAACTTTATCAATTTCAAATCGTTTTGAGATAGACAAAGCTGATTTAATCTCACCAATAAATCTAGAAATATCAATAAGCGCTTGCTCATAGCTAATGCTATTATTTGCAATTATTTTATGCGCAAGCAGTCCATCATTATTCGTCAAATATTTATTGAAAATCACTCGCTTAGCAGGAGGGTAAATACACTGAGTATTTTCGTCAACTTTCGCGGGAACATAATTGGCTACAAAACCACCAAAATCTGTTAGAATAACACAATCATGTTGGAATAGTAACTCAAAAATATGTTGGTCAATCTTTTTCAAATGATGAGACTTTAACTCAATTAACTGAGGCTAAAACAAATATAACACGAATTTTGGGGACATACAACAGAAAAACAAAAAAGGTCAATATTCAGATAATTATCAGAATAAATGACCTTTCACAATATAAATTGATTTATCACTACTTCATTTCAAATGTATTCATGAAATCGGTCGTAAAATTACCCTCGTTAAATTTCTCGTCTTCCATTAACTGTTGATGGAATGGTATCGTTGTCTTTACACCTTCAATTATATACTCATCAAGAGCTCTTTTCATTTTAGTAATTGCTTCTTCACGTGTTTGAGCAACGGTGATCAACTTCGACATCATAGAATCATAATGAGGCGAAATCAGATAGTTTGCATATACATGCGTATCAATTCTGATTCCATGTCCTCCCGGAGAATGATAAGAAGTAATTTTACCAGGACTCGGCATAAAATTATTATGCGGATCTTCTGCATTTATTCTGCATTGAATGGAATGAGCCTGAGGGAAATAATCTTTTCCCGAAATCTTCTCACCGCTTGCAATTCTGATCTGTTCTTTAACTAAGTCTCTATTGATTACTTCTTCTGTAATTGTATGCTCTACTTGGATACGCGTATTCATTTCCATAAAATAGAACTTTCGGTGCTTGTCCACGAGGAACTCAACAGTTCCAACTCCTTCATAGTTTACTGCTTTGGCAGCCTTTTTTGCAGCGTCCCCCATTGAGGCTCTTAACTTATCTGTTATAAAAGGAGAAGGTGTTTCCTCTACCAATTTTTGATGACGTCTCTGAATTGAACAATCTCTTTCAGATAAGTGACAAACAGTAACATACTGATCTGCAGCAATTTGAATTTCGATATGACGTGGTTCTTCAATGAATTTCTCCATATACATTCCATCGTTTCCAAATGCAGCAGCAGATTCTGCTTTTGCACTATGCCACCCATCTTCGCACTCTTCAGCATTCCAGCATAACCTCATGCCTTTTCCACCACCACCAGCAGTAGCTTTCAACATAATAGGATATCCTATTTTTTCAGCCGTTTTAAGGCAATCAGCTAAATTCTTTAACAACCCTTTAGAACCAGGGACACAAGGAACTTTTGCCTTAAGCATTGTAGCTTTTGCATTTGCTTTATCTCCCATTCCTTCAATTTGTTCGGGAAGTGCGCCAATAAATTTAATATTGTGCTCTTGGCAAATTCTAGAGAAAACTGCGTTTTCACTCAGAAAACCATATCCCGGATGAATTGCATCCGCATTTGTAATTTCTGCAGCCGCAATAATATTAGGAATCTTTAAATAGGATTCAGCACTAGAAGCCGGGCCAATACACACAGCTTCATCAGCGAAACGCACATGCAGACTATCTGCATCAGCTGCAGAATAAACAGCAACC
>JAQWQH010000263.1 GCA_029244805.1 Flavobacteriales bacterium | reverse complement strand
CAATCTTTGGGATGACAACGCAGGAACGCCTAATAGTATTATCGGAACTACCACGATTACTTTAGCAAACCTAAGTGCTGCACTTACTGCGAATTCGGGACAAGGCATTTTGCAAGTTTCATTTCCAGCGGCTGTCAATGTTGGAGGTGCACCATTTTATTGTGGAATTACCATGAATGGTTTCGGTGCCAATGATTCTTTAGGAATTGTTTCAAATTCTACAACCGATCCAACTCCGAATACAGCTTGGGAGCAATGGTCTGATAATACATGGTATACCTTTGATGACGCAAATTCATGGGGTAATCCATACTCGTTATACATAACCCCTTATGTAACAGATGTGCCCGTATCAGGTTCTGCAAGTTCTAATATTACCACCGTATGTGAAGGAGGATCGATTGACTTTACTTCATCAGGAACAAATGTAACAGGAACCACTTGGGTTTTTGATGGCGGCACCCCATCAACTTCAACAAATACAAACGAAACTGTTACATTTGCTGCTTCGGGTAATTATACCGCTTTCCTTATTCAAGAAGGTTCTTGTGATGGACAAGCAATAGATAGTATTGAAATCGTTATTACCTCCGGACCATCAACTACTGCAACAACTACCGATCCCGGTTGTGCTGGTAATGATGGACAAATTGTAGTTGCTGCAACAGGTGGCGTAACGCCATTCACATACAGTATTGATGGTGGAACAACATTCCAAACTAGTAATACATTTACCGGTTTAACAGACGGTGTTTATACGGTTATTTCAGAAGATGCGAATGGCTGTCAAGGAACATTTTTGGCTACTTTAATCCCAGGTACTGGAACTTTAACCTTAATTAATAATAACACAAACCCAAGTTGCGGCACAAATGATGGATCAATAGTAACTTCTGTTTCAGGAGGATCTGGACCTTATGCGTTTAGCATTGATGGAGGAATAACATTCAGTGCCGGAACTAATCCATATACTTTTGCCAGTTTAGGCACAGGAAGTTACAATATCGTAGTTGAAGATGCAAACAATTGTCAGGGAACGGAAACAGTAACTTTAACTAACCCTACTGCTCCAACAGAAATATCTACATCTTCAAATGCCACGTGTCTTAATACTAACGATGGTTCAATTACTACTGCAGCTGTTGGTACGGCTCCATTTAGCTTTAGTATAGATGGAGGAACGACATTTACTTCTGGCCCAAGTCCTTTTACAACAGCAGGATTAAGCCCTGGAACTTATAATGTGATAGTTCAAGATGCTGATGGTTGTATTTCTACTGCAAGCTCAATAACAATTACAGAGCCCACTGCTGTTGTTCATACAACTTCAGCTACTAATGCTTCTTGTGGTGCAAACAACGGCACTATTACTGCAGTTGCAACAGGTGGAACTGCTCCTTATACCTATAGTATTGATAACGGAGGGACATATCAATCTTCTGCAAGCTTTACTGGATTAGCAACCAACACATACCAAATTATTGCAATGGATGCAAATGGATGTACTTCAATGGTAAATACTGAAATAATTACAGGAACAGGAACAGTTACAACTAATGCTGCGCCAGTTAATGAAACATGTGCTGCTGCAAATGGATCGATTGTTCTCACAGGAACCGGAGGTTCAGCGCCGTATCAATATAGTATTGATGGTGGGGCAACATTCCAATCTTCAGGTAGTTTTGCTGGATTATCTGCAGGTACTTATAATGTTGTTATTGAAGATAATAATGGTTGTCAAGGAACTAACATATCCACAATCACCAATACAGGAGGGTTTACTCCGACTATTTCATCAAACCAAACAATCTGTTTCGGTAACTCTGCTACTATAACTAGTGGTGGTGCTGGTTCCGGAGGAACTTACACTTGGGACGGTGGATTAGGATCAGGCGCAACTCAGGTTACGGCCCCTGCTACTACGACTACTTATACGGTCACCATGATCGACGGAAATGGATGTACCGAAACAGCTAGTGTAACTATCACAGTGGAAACGGAACCTACAGTTACAATAACACCTTCAAACCCAGTTATTTGTGATGGAGAAAGTATAACAATAACAGGGTCTGGAGCTCAGACATACAATTGGAATACGGGTGCTACGTCTGCATCTATTACAGTTTCTCCAACAAACCAAACGACCTACACGGTAATTGGATCAAACGGAGTATGTCAAGGAGCCGCTGTATCAACAACAATCTCTGTTAATCTAGCGCCAGTTGTTATTGCTGGATCAGACCAAACTTTAATTGTTGCTGGTGGAACAATCAACTTTAGTAACGCTGGGTCCGGTGCAACTTCCTATTCTTGGAGTTTTGGTGACGGAACATCCTCTACTCTAGGAAGCCCATCGCACACATTTACAACAGCTGGGACTTACACGGTAATACTAACGGGCACATTAGGTAACTGTTCATCATCTGACACAATTACTATTAACGTTGGCTATACAGGAGTAGAAGAAGTTAATTTAGAGGAATCTGTTAACCTTTATCCAAATCCAAGCAATGGTGAATTCAATTTAAGTCTTAATTTCCCAATAGAACAAGATGTGGAGATTAGAATATTCAATACAATAGGAGAACTACTGGCATCTAGAACAATGAATAATACATCAAGTTCAGTTGTTGAGTTCAATCTAAACAGCAATGCTGAAGGTTTTTATTTTGTTAATATTAAAACGACTAATCAAAGCATAACCAAAAGAATATCTATTATTAGATAATAAAAAAAACCGATAATCTTAGTTAAAAAAGGTACTCTATTTGAGTACCTTTTTTTTTGTTTATATCTTTACCTTATGATAAACCAAAACATTACCATACAGGATATAAATTTAATCAACCAAGAAACTATGATTTCTAATCTTGGAATTGAGTTTACCGAAATTGGAGTTGACTTTTTGATTGCAAAAATGCCTGTAGATGAAAGGACATTTCAACCAATGGGGCTGTTGCATGGGGGAGCTAATGTTGCATTAGCTGAAACCCTAGGAAGTGTTGGGACATTTTCGATAATTGATGGCAAAACACATTATGGTGTTTGTATAGAAATAAATGCAAATCATATTGGCTCTGCTATGGAGGGTTTTGTATTCGGAACTGCCAAACTAGTGCATCAAGGAAGAACAACCCATATTTGGAATATCGAAATTAAAGACGAAAAGCATAAATTAATATCGACCTCACGAATGACGATGATGATCATTGAAAGAAAAAAATAATGACCGAATTATCTCAACAAGACGGCTTTGTCTTTTATCAAAGGCCTAACGATGACGAAATACTTTTTCTATCAGGAACTTGGGTAAAAATTGATTTGAACTCAAAACCTACCCTTAATGGTTTCATTATCTCGAACGCAGATAAGTCCGCATCTTTTTATTTAGAAGGTAAAGCAAAATTTATTTTATCAGCATTCGAGTTAAACTTAGAAAGTAGCTCACCTAAACAGCAAGAAACCACTAAAAAAAAATACCTCAGTAAAGCGGAGTTATTTATAAATGCATGTAAAAAGGATATAAGTAAAGTTGTTCTTTCTCGAATTAAAAAACATCCAGTTATTGATGAGAATATTTTTCAAACCTATTTGAACCTTTGTGAGGATTACAATCATTCTTTTAATTACTTATGCAACATCCCAAATGAAGGAACATGGATGGGAGCTACACCAGAAATATTAATTGAAGGCTCAACAAAAAAGTACACAACCGTTTCACTTGCCGGCAGTAAAGGGCTTGACAATATCAATTGGAAAGAAAAAGAACTTGACGAACAACGATTTGTAACGAATTACATCAAAGAAAAATTAGAAAGTGAATCCATAAACTATCAATTTAATTCCACCCCAGAAACGGTGAACGCAGGAAATATTGCACACCTTAAAACAACATTTAACATACAAACAAACAAGACTCCTTTAGAATTAGCCAACCTACTCCACCCTACCCCTGCTGTTTGTGGGCTTCCTCAAAAAAAAGCACAAGACTTTATTCTTAAAAACGAAGGGTACAATCGTGAATTTTACACGGGATTCCTAGGAATTATTAACAATAGGTCATGTAGCCTATTCGTTAATTTACGGTGTATGCAGCTATTTAAAAATGAAAATTGGCTATATGTTGGAGGAGGAATCACTTCTGAATCAAACCCTGATAACGAATGGAGAGAGACAGAATTAAAAACACAAACATTGTTAAATATTTTAGATTAACCGATCTATAAAAGACTCTACTTCGCACCTATTGTGTAAATTCGCATTATGATTTCGGACAAAAAAAGTGTTCAAATATTAGTAAACCTTTGCGAACAGTATGGAATTAAAAATGTTGTCTTTTCAGCTGGGTCCAGAAACGCTCCCCTAATTATTTCTTTTAACGAAAATCCATTTTTTCATTGCATCTCAATTGTTGATGAAAGATCAGCTGCGTTTTATGCACTAGGAAAAGCGCAACAACTAAGCGAACCAGTAATTATTTGCTGCACATCAGGAAGT
>JAQWQH010000259.1 GCA_029244805.1 Flavobacteriales bacterium | reverse complement strand
GTTTTATTGATGGCTGCTGAAGCATTAAATAGAGGAGGAATTGATGAAGGAAGAGCAAGATTATACCTAAATGAATTAAGATTAAGAGCGAATTTGTCTGAAATTTCAAGTTCCGGAATAGATCTTACTAATGATATTTATAAAGAACGCAGATTAGAACTTGTTGGAGAAGGGCATCGTTTTTTCGATTTAGTCAGAACCAATACAGCCAGCGAAAATATTGAAGGCTTTGTTAGTGGTAAACACGAGGTATTTCCCATACCCTCAATTGAAATTGATTTAACAGGAAACAGATGGTCACAAAACCCTGGATATTAAAAAAAATAACAAATGAAAACTATAAAATTTATAAGTATTTTAATTGTCACGCTCTTATTTTCAAGTTGTGTAAAGGATAGTGATATTTTTGATATAGTGGAGTCAATAGAATCTCCCACAAATATTAGTGCTGACTTTTTTATTACTCAAGATAATACTGGTCTAGTAAAAATAACTCCTAATGGAGAAGGAGTTACTCAATTTGAAATTTATTTTGAAGCAGATAATAATGAATTTGTAACTGTCGATATTGGCGAAAGTGTAGAGAGAACTTATTCTGAAGGTAACTATCAAGTAAAAATTGTTGGTCTTTCTTTAAACGGAAATACAACAGAAGTTCTACAACCTCTTGTCGTTTCTTTTTTACCTCCAGAAAATTTAGTAGTCACTATAGAAAACGATCCTACTAATAATTTCCAAATTAATGTGTCGGCTACTGCGGACTATGCAACCATGTTTGAGGTTTATTTTGGAGATGTTGAAAATGAAGAAGCAACCCCATTAATGGTTGACGAGACGATATCTCATGTATACGAAGAAATAGGACTTTATGATGTAACTGTGATTGCAATAAGCGGTATAGACGGAGTAATTCAAATAACGGAAACAGTTTCTATATTAAATCCAATCCAACTTCCTATCGATTTTGAAGACGCTAGTCTTGACTACTCATTCGTAGATTTCGGAAATGTCATTTATACGGTAGTGGATAATCCAGATATTTCTGACAATAATCAAAGTTTAAGAGTAGGACAATCTACAAAACCTGCAAATGCAGAAGTATGGGGAGGAAGCTATCTAGAATTAGATGATCCCATTGATTTTTCTTCGTTTGTAAACTTAGGTGTTAAAGTATGGTCTCCACAAAGTGGTATTATTGTTAAACTTAAAGTAGAAAATGCGACAAATCCTGATATTTTCTATGAGTCCGATTTAGTTATTAATTCAGCGAATGCTTGGGAAGAACTCAATTTTGATTTTAGTGGTGCTGATTTAACTCAAGAGTATCATCAAATAGTTATATTTTTCGATTTCGGCAATTCTGGAACAGATACTACTTATTATTTTGATGATATTAATTTGGTGCAATCTGATTCAGAAGTATTTGAATCATTTGAAGATTTCGAAGGTGCAGCACCTATATTTACAGAGTTTGGTAATATAGGTTCAACTCAGGTTATTTCGAATCCTAATCCAGGAGGAATTAACAATACAGACAATACTGCACAGTTAGACAATGCGGTTGGCTCTGAAGTATGGGGAGGTGCTTTTTTTGAACTAACTAACCAAGTGATCGATTTTGCAGGAGTAAAAAGAATTCGATTTAAAAGTTACTCTCCTTTTGAAGGTAAAGTCGTTAAACTTAAATTAGAAAACGCAGATGCTTCTGTTACTCATGAAGTCGATATGATGACTTCTGTTGCTAAT
>JAQWQH010000244.1 GCA_029244805.1 Flavobacteriales bacterium | reverse complement strand
AAGCATTAGGGGCATGTGCTCCACTCGTACTAGGCGGCATTGGAATTCTTACCACATTAAAGGGGTCTCCCCATTCAGTTGTATAGTTACTTAAAATATATTGAAGATTTGCTTCTAACTGAGGTCCGTCAGATGTTCCTGCAGGAAACTCACCCACCACCAATGTTTCTTCATTTGCAATTTTCATGTGCATGTCAATATGATGAATATCGTCATAAGGCAGATTGGTCATCTTCACATAGTTGTTAATTCCCATCCAATCGTTATACAACTGATTAATTTCTGTTTCGGTGTGGTTTGGATAGGTCAACCCTTGGCCCCCTCCGCCTTGATTCTCATCTAATATCAGCTCTGAAGAAAATCCGGTAGAGTAGCCATCGCTCATCCAGTTTCCGCCAGTAGCCATGATATTTGTAGGGCTTTGGCTCATTGAATAAAGGTTTATACCTAACAATTCTGAATACGCATCTGGAATAACATCGTCATCTGGTCTCGGTCGATTGTAAATCCAATCAACTAATATAAGAGAGTCTACATCGTTTACATAAACTGAGTTTGCTGCATAATCTCTTATCCATACTGAATTAAAATTTACTTCTAAGAATTGTAAATTGTTTAATGGTACTCCATTATTAGACAATGTAGATTTAACAGAGTTTGAATCTGAACAATGAACAACAACCAAACACTCTTCCTGAGCTGCATCAACAATTTGACTATGAATCGAATTGTATTGCCCTGTCCAAGTAATCACCAGCGCCTGAACCTCTTCCCATTGTGCAGCTGTTCTTAAACTAGAAAATGGCGGTGGAGTTGTAACTCCTTTCAGCTGTGCTCGACTTTCTAAATACTCTTCCATCAACTCATGTTCATGGTTAGCCATCCCTTGAGGCAAATAGGTCTTTTGAGAAATACAGTTAATGGAAAATGAAAGCAGTAACACTGCTCCAGAAAATTTAATAATATTCATTCTCATTGATTTTATTGCCCTAAGATACAATTTTATTATTTATGTGCTGTTTTATATTTGACATCGAATACAAATAAAGCTCATAGTCAGAACTATAATTTTGGCATCCACATTAATCCTTTGTAAATCACAATTTACTCAAGTTAAAGCCATTAAAAGATAAATTGCAGCATTCAATATGGTTTCTGCTTGTAATAAGCCAAATGAGAAAAGTGCTTATTTTTCAGGATCTGGTTCAATAGAGCCTTCTGCAACTATCTTTTGCTTTCGGAATACGCTAAAGTCACCTTTTCCTTTTCCAAGAAAACGTTTGTTGAAGACTATAATAATTCCAACTCCAACAGATATTGCAAAGTCAGCTATATTAAATACAGGAGGAAATATTTCTGATCCTGCAAGGCCAAATGGCGCCCACGAAGGGTAGAAAAACTCAAAGTGAATCATGTCTACAACGCACCCTTGAAAAAAGCCTGCATAGCTGTCAAAATTTAATTGAGAAACATCATAATAGCTCACCCATTGCATTAGCTCAGGGTCCCATGATGTGCCAGAGTTAAACATTAAACCATAAAAAGCACTATCTAATATATTTCCCAATGCGCCAGCGAAAATTAGCCCAACCGAAAAAATCAGTCCTTTTTGTGCTTTATTGTTAAGAAGGTTTCGAATGATAAGCCAGATAGCAACTACAGCCCCTACTCGAAACAAGCTTAGCGCAATTTTACCCCAAACACCTCCGAACTCCATGCCAAATGCCATTCCGGGATTTTCAATAAACTGAAGCTTAATAAAACCGAAAGCTCCAATTTCTTGGCCTAAAAAAAAATTAGCCTTAACCCAAAGTTTTAAAAACTGGTCGAGAAATAGTACAGAAAAAATGACAATAAGGACTTTCCTCATTAAGTTGGTTTAAGGTTGTTTGATAAAACTCGAAAGATGATTGATTATTATCCTTGAGCGTTTTTCGCTTCGATACTTAAAGTAGCGTGCGGCACTAATCTTAGACGCGCTTTTTGTATTAATTTGCCAGTTACACGACAAACACCATATGACTTATTCTCAATTCTTCTCAAAGCATTTTCAAGATTTTTCACAAACTTTTCTTGCCGAGCAGATAGTTGCGCCATCTCCTCTCTCATCAATGTTTCAGAACCATCCTCCATCATGTTAAATGAACGACTCGTGTCGTCTGTTCCATGATCTCCTTTATGAGATAGTGAATCTTGTAGTAGCTTTAAATCTACTTTTGCTTCTTCTAATTTGGCCTCAATCAAAGCTTTAAACTCTGCTAAATCTTCATCTGTGTATCTATTTGTTGCCATAATTTCTTGTTTTAATGGGGTTATACTTTACTTAATGCTAATTCCGTTGAAACTCCTTCTTCTACTTCAAAAACCAATTTTTCTCCTTTCACCTCCTCAACCAAATCTAACGAATTGGCCAACGTTTCCGAGCAAATATAATTTAAATTATCATTTATTGCTAGATTTATTTTATCATCTGATTTAATCTTTAATTCTATGCGATCTGTTACTTCTAAACCGCTCTCTTTACGGAGGTTTTGAATACGGTTAACAAACTCTCTTGCAATCCCTTCGTTTTTTAATGCTCGAGATATAGTTTCGTCCAATGCCACAGTGTAATTTCCTTCTGTAGCAACAATCCACCCTGGTATATCATCCGTTGATATTTCAAAATCACTCGTTTCTAAAACTATTGACTCGCCTTGAATTTCGCCAGTCCAACCTTTGTTTTTGTCTACCGCTATAATGTCATCTTGCGACCACTGATTCGTTATTGCGATGATTGCTTTCATATGTTTGCCATACTTCTTCCCAATAGTCTTGAAGTTGGGTTTTATCTTTTTAACTAACACCCCTGCGGTATCTTCAATTAATTGAAGTTCCTTAACATTAACTTCAGATAAAATTAAGTCCTTAACAGCCTCTATTCTGCGGGCAAAATCTTGATCTAATACAGGAAGCATTATTTTTTGAAGCGGTTGTCTTACCTTGATATTTTCCTTCTTACGAAGACTTAACACCATTGAGGATACTTTTTGAGCGATACTCATACGCTCTTCCAAATCCTTATCAATCGCATTTTCATCAACAACAGGAAAATTAGTTAAGTGGACAGATCTTTGAGAATGTCTTTTTGAAACCTGATTGAGGTCGTTAAAGAGCTGATCTGAATAAAACGGGGCTATTGGGGAACTCAAAATAGAAACTGTTTCTAAACACGCATATAATGTTTGGTAGGCAGCTATTTTGTCTTCTGTATAGTCTCCTCTCCAATAGCGTCTTCGACATAATCGGACATACCAATTGCTCATTTGGTCTGACACAAACCCTTGAATAAGCCTTCCTGCTTTGGTAGGCTCATAACTCTCATAAGCCTCTTCAACATCTTGGATCAACGAATTTAACTTAGAGATAACCCAACGATCAATTTCAGGTCTATTATTTAATGGAATCTCCTCCTCACTAAAGCTAAACCCGTCTACATTTGCATACAAAGAAAAGAATCCGTAAGTATTGTATAACGTCCCAAAAAACTTGCGCTGCACCTCGGTAATTCCGTCTAAATCAAAATTTAAGTTATCCCAAGGCTGTGCATTGGTAATCATATACCAACGTGTTGCATCAGCTCCATAAGTAGATAAGTTTTCAAAGGGCTCAACAGCGTTTCCTAATCGTTTAGACATTTTAACACCATTTGTATCTAAAACTAAACCGTTCGAAATAACATTTTTATACGCAGTTCTATCAAAGACCATGGATGCAATTGCATGCAGCGTGTAAAACCATCCTCTGGTTTGGTCAACACCCT
>JAQWQH010000243.1 GCA_029244805.1 Flavobacteriales bacterium | reverse complement strand
ATCCCAACTTCCCGTACCAGGTTGAAGGTCAAGATTTGGTTTTCCATAAAGATATTCTCTCTCAATACTTCCTAATGGTATTTTTATACCAATTCCAACAGTTACTCTATGCACAAATTTAGAAGTGTCTTCCGTAAGTTTTGTGTTGTAAAGCTGGAAGCGTTGCAAAAGCATAGGGTCACCTATACCGCTGACATTATATTTAGCTACATCATTAATGTATTGGACATTTTGAACAAATGGCAACACAATAATAGTGTTCCACCTTTCTTTAAAGTAAAAATTCCCTCTTACTTCATATATGTTGTATTCTTCTCTGACTTGATTCCCTAAAAATCCAGATTGCGAATTATGGCTTGTGTGTTTTAAATAATTCTGTCCACTTAAATTATAATCCCCCAGCATAGTGCGAGACCGCATAAAAATTCCAAATGAATTTTTATAATCTCCTGGTGAAATATTTAAGTAAACATTACAATGTTCACATGCCAACCCGACAAGACTGATCAAGAGAAAAGTCAATAACAATAACTTTCTCATTTATCAAATTTATTTAATTAATATTTAGGTACTTAAATAAATTGCGGTGGATGGAAAATATCGGATAACTGGCCCAAAGCCAAGTCTTTTTTTGAATTATTTATAATCTGTAAACTCACTTCTAGAGCGCCCATCGATTTGACCTGATATTTATTATCCATATAAGAAAGTAACCAAAAGTCAAGTGAAACGCTTGTAACTTTTACATTAACAGGTACAGCAACTTCAACTATAGCCAATTGCTTATTCAAATAACATGCTCCATGACAATGCATTTCTGGTTTATCCTTATTAATGCACTTTTCGCTAATAATCTCTTCTTGATGAAATAGAAAATCAAAGACAATAAAAGTTTGCCAAAATGTACCCGAAAACAGCACAGTAATAAAAAAGTAAATACTTATAAAAAAGGGGTATCTCACGCTACAAAAATAGAAGTAATAAACAACCAAAAACTTTTTAGGTAAAATATTTGCTTATTATTCATAACAAAAAAAGCACCTCTAAATAGGTGCTTTTAAAATATTCCAATAAAAATTTCTTACGATGAAAAAACTCTCTTTTCTTTAATTCTAGCAGACTTACCTCTTCTATTTCTCAGATAAAAGATACGTGATCTGCGAACAGCACCTTTCTTTACAATTTTAATTTCTTCCAAAAATGGAGAAGCAATTGGGAAAATTCTTTCAACTGCAGTATTACCGGACATTTTACGAATTGTAAATGTCTCGTTAACACCTTCACCTCTTCTTTGAAGAACTACACCTTGAAAAGACTGTAATCTTTCTTTATCTCCCTCTTTAATCTTATATGTAACGACTAACGTATCACCAGCACTAAACTTTGGCCAATCTTTCATTTCGTTAATTTCGTTCTCTATTTCTTTAATAATATCCATTACTTATGTGTTTGTTCTTCCTCAATTTCGGGCTGCAATATTACGAATAATTATTTATATACAACACCATATGCAAGATTATTTAATCTAATAAATCAGGCCTGCGTTTTTTTGTTCGTTCAATAGCCTGTTGCATTCTCCATTCTTCAATAGCTCTTTCATTTCCTGAAGTAAGTATTTCTGGCACTTTCTCTCCATTATAATCCGCCGGTCTGGTGTATATTGGAGGTGACAATAAATTATCTTGAAAGGAGTCTGTTAAGGCTGAGGTCTCATCATTTAAGACTCCTGGAATCAAACGAATAATACTATCTGCAAGAACTGCTGCCCCCAACTCTCCGCCCGAAAGAACATAGTCCCCAATAGAAATCTCGCGTGTTATAAACATTTTCCTTACCCTTTCATCAATCCCTTTATAATGACCACACAAAATAATTATATTTATTGCAGATGATAGTTTATTGCAAATCTTTTGGTTTAATTGATCGCCATCTGGTGTCATATAAATTACTTCATCATAAACTCTTTGACTTTTCAATTCAGAAATACAAGCATCAATTGGCTGAATAGTCATTACCATTCCAGCACCTCCGCCAAAAGCATAATCATCTACTTTTTTATGTTTATTAGTCGTAAAATCCCTCAAATCATGCACAACCACCTCCACCAGACCTTTATTTTGAGCCCTTTTCAAAATTGAATCAGCGAATGGGCTTTTTAACAATGATGGAACAGCACTAATAATATCAATTCTCATATTACAAAGATATGCTATTAATACGAAGTTAACCTAATTACCTAATCAAGCTTACGTGACCTCTAACGATATTTTCCTCATCATTACCGACTTCTCTATATGAAATTTCCCAAACATAAATATCTTGCTGAGCTTGCGAACCATTATATGAACCATCCCATTTGGCATGGTAATCATTTGCCGCAAAAATAAGAGTTCCCCATCTATCAAAAATATGCAAAATGAAGTTTTCTGGAGATGGTCCATTAAGCACAGGAAAAAAATATTCATTTTTCCCATCTCCGTCCGGAGAAAAGGCATTGGGAACATATATTGAAAAATCTTCTATGACATTAACATCGTGACAAATTGAATCCTCACAACCAAAAGTATTTTCGACAACCAAACAAACAGGATATCCACCAACACCATTATTTTCAAAATCATAAGAAAAATCCCCATCTGAGCCATACAAGATACCATCAATAAACCATTCATAATTGATTGCGTTTAAACTCTCATTTATAAACTGCACATATGCATCATAAACCATAACTTCTGCCGGTAAATAAGAAAAATCTGCAGTAGGACTTTCAGTGACACAAACTTGCGATGCTGCCGAAATAACAGAAACGCAACCCAAAGAGTCTACAGTCGTTAATGAAACATCATAACAACCTTGTTCCGTATACGCATAATCAAATGGATTACAATTACTCAATTGAGTTCCATTCCCTAAATCCCATAAGCAGCTCTGATTATTTCCCATTGTGTTACTGGAAAAATTTACTACTAAGGGAGCACATCCGACAATGTTGCTAAGAACAACATTGCCTGGCTGAGATCCATTTACAATAATTATTATCACATCACTTCCGCCGCACAATGAATTTAAACTGTATGTGACGATATGGCTTCCAGAACCAGCAAGCGAAGGATCGAATGTTCCTAAAATTGGGTCTGTTATTCCCGCACCAGACCAAGTTCCTCCTGCAACATTTACCGTTAAGTTTACTGGCATATCATTCAAGCACATTGCCCCTACAACTCCTATAATCGAAATATCATTAGACCATACTATTTGCTCTATGGAATCAATCTGCGGACAAACTCCGTTCGTGGAATAATAAACCATAAAAGAACCAACTCCAGAAACCGCAGGAGAAAATTCACCCGTTACACTATTTGTAATACCAGTTCCAGACCAAGAACCAACAACACTTTGAGCAGAGAATGTAAAACTAGGATCATC
The DNA here is from genome assembly GCA_029244805.1 of Flavobacteriales bacterium. Taxonomy (GTDB): domain Bacteria; phylum Bacteroidota; class Bacteroidia; order Flavobacteriales_D; family Parvicellaceae; genus CALSMU01. The sequence continues at coordinate 4,844 of JAQWQH010000243.1, read as the reverse complement.
TTCACAAACATCAGTAACCGGAGTAATTGAAACATTATCAGCTGGTATAACTTCAATTAAAACGGTATCAGCATCGCCACAAACACCCGGAACAGTATAGATAATTTCATGAATTCCTGAAGAAGCAAGGGCAGGATCAAAAATACCTAAAGTACTATTAGATATACCCGTTCCGGACCAAACACCACCCGGATCTGTAGCGAACAATTGCACGGGCGAGATATTTTCGCATAAATTAATAACCGGACCAATAGTAGCATCAGCAAGGGTAGATTGAGAAAAAACTTCAACAATAATAGAATCCAAACACGCTTGATTATCCAAAATATAAACGGAATAAACACCTTCACATAGTGACCCAAAACTACCTGAAACATTAAAATTTACATTGTCTAAACTAAATTGAAAAGGGCTAGAACCACCACCAGTTATTGCTGCAGAAATTTCTGCATCACATAAACCACTGCACGAGACAGAATCTGCTAAAGCACTGATATTAAACTGTAATGGAGCTGTTACAACGGCCTGAATAGTTTCGATACAATTATTAGCATCAGTAACATCTACAGTATAAGTTCCGCTTGGAACACCTGATATATCCTGCGTTATTGACGCTCCAATATCATCCCATAAATACGAATAATTAGGGGTGCCTCCAGTAACTGTGAGCGCAACACTTCCATCTGAGCTACCAAAACACAATGGACTTACAAAAGTTGTTGACAAAGCAAGTTCCGGTGGTTCAAAAAGCGAGAAGGTATCCGTAATGACGCATCCTAAATTATCGGTAATAGTAACTGCATGAAATCCTGTGCACAAATCATTGGCAAAATCTGAAGTATTGGAACTTCCGCTCCAACTGTAAGCATAAGGTGGTGCGCCTCCCACAGGTATTATTGTGGCAGTTCCATCGCATGAGCCAAAACATAGAGGATCGGTATTAACATTGCTAGAAGCCATACTTCCTGAAGAATTTATTACCACTGTCACTGTATCCTCACAACCGATAGATGAAGTAGCAATACCATAATACGTGCCAGCACACAAGTTAGTAGCTATATCGGTTGTTTGTCCAGTGCTCAGCCAAGCAATATCATACCATTCGTATGTGTATCCTGGAATAGAGCCACTCGCTGTAATAATAGCAGTTCCAGTGCAACCACAACCTGCATCAATTGATGTCGACGCAACAACTATCGGAGGTATTGGCGCACAATAATTATTAAACTGCCCAATAAAGTCAGCATTCATAACATTATTAGGGGCTCCCGGAGTTTGATCATTCGATCCACAGACAGCAATATCTCCGGCACATCCTTCAGCCCAATTAACCTGCAGAGCTGGATCACCGTCGTTAAAAAACCACACATCATCATTACCAACACCTGTAAAATAAATCATCGTATTCAAATTCGCAGCGCCATAACAAAGTGAAAACACTTCACATCCATTCAAATCAACGAGTCTTGCACAATCACCACCATTTGACATTGCAACATTCGACCAATCTGGTGAGGGATCTGCCCCCCACGCGGCTGTTGGATAACTACAAGCAATGTCACCCGGAGTTGTTTCTGTAAACTCAAAAAACTGTGGGTTTTCGAGAGAGACTGATAGCATGCAATTTCCATCCAACAAACTAACATCATCCGCTGGAATATCAGGGTTTGGGTCCAATCCATTATACAGCAATATTATTGTTCCAACTGGAACACAAGACCATAAAGGATCAGTAGTAAAACGAGCACAGCCAGATGCAACTCCAGACGCTCCATGGTAGCCATTATTATCATCGTATATCCAGCCTCGAATATCCACACATGGAGGCGTTGAACCGGAACAATCATAGATTGCACTGGCATCAACCACCACAAATTCCACATATTCTTGACTACCAGAAGGACCGTTAGAGACTTCATTTATTATGAGAGTCTGAGAATGCACTAAGCCCGAAAAGCTTAAAAATAAAATCAAAATAAAAACACAATGCCTTTTCATTTTTTTGTAATAGCAAATATCGCTGTATACCTTATGTTTAAGAAATTCCTGATATCTTCGGATATCGCGGAAAATTTCTTAGGCAGAACAACCTAGATATATAATTCCACATAATGACCTTACGATACATATGTAATTGAACACCCTTAATCTATAAACGTAAATGTAATAAAAATAGTTATATTTTTTCTTGATAAATCGTACCGACTCCTTGAACAAACGTAGCTATTTCATCCAGATTTATAAAACTTTAAGAATGAACCTCCAAAACCAGAAGATATTAACATGTTATGGTTTTTAAAAAAATCATAAAGCAAACTTTCAGCCAACCTTAAAATTTATTTTAGCAAAGAATTAAAACTAAAACCATCAAATATGAAAAAAATTAACTTGATTTACACCCTTATCGTTTTAGGGTTTTTAATCACCAGCTGCTCACAATCCAGATTTATTGTGGCTCCTCCATTCACTGATATCGAAAAAATATCAACTATTGAAACAGGGCAATCTAAAGATGAAGTAAACAAAGCTCTTGGAATACAACCTTATGACCTATTATACTTAAATGAAGGTGATTTCCTATGTTATTATAATTACCGTTTAGTTGGAAGAAAAGTAACTATTGATAACTCCCTCAAAAATAGAACTAAAGGATCAGGAGAAACATTATCTTCTAATAAAGCTCAAACAGCAGGAGAACCTTTCTACACAGAATGGAAAAAAATATACATAAATTTTAAAAACGGGAAATTAACCCATTATACTACTGATGCTGGATTGAGAAATTCAAACTACATTCAATTAGCAAATGGAACAATAAAACTTCTAAACAAAGATGATTTAAAATTAGACAATTTTCATGAACGCAATATTGGATCTGGAATAAACATCAATGCTGAAAGTTCTTCAAAGAGTTGTTGCACAGAATCAATTGATATTGATAAAATTCTATTTCAACTTAAAAGAAATGGAGAGTTTAAAAATGTTGGAGATACCAATAAATTCGGTTGGGGGAAAAACAATAAAAAATAGCAAAAACAGAAAATTATGAAAAATCACGTTTTAATCATAATGCTTTTTAGCATTTTAGGAATAGATAAAATCAATGCTCAGTCGGATTATGGAGATTTTGAGCAATACACGCAATATGACCTAGATTATCTTTCTCATGGAGAACTACTAAACTATAGAACCCGACACAAAGGAGATAAAGCATTGAGTTTGTATTATTTTGCTCCTATGGATTACTCAGAGCTAAACAGCGATATTGTATCAGACTCAACCACCATAATTGACAATAAACACAGGGTAACGGAAAGACTAGTTCCAAATTACCGGTATTACTTGTCTGATAAATCAAACCTTACTTTTGGGCTTTATTTCAAAAGATCCAATATAAAGTATGAAGGTGAAATAGACACTACCATTACTCCTTCATTGATTTCCTCAGAAAAAGAACAAATTACTCGAACAGGGATTTATGGCCGTGTAGGATATGACTATCACCTAAGTCAACCTAGCTATAGACTTTTTGATTTAGATTTCTATGTGGGATCAGCTGTTTCCTTTGGATATGCGCCATCAAAGTCTATTAATGAGACCGAATTTTTTGATGGTGACTATGTAAGAGTTACCACAAAAGGTAATTCAATTGGCTTCGGACTAGATCTTTACGGTGGAGTCAACTTTCAATTTGACAACTTTTCGGCTGGTATAGAAGTAATTGCTCTTGGATTTGACAGCAATAGAGGTGTTGGAAAAACGAGTGTTAAATCCGAATCTTCTATAGCAGGAGTAATTGAAGATAATGAATACTATACGTATGATCAAAACCCCGGAGTTGCATATAGTAAACTTAATTTGTCGAGAAATTTAACTTCCATGTATAGAGGAATTAGGTTGTCAGTAGCATATTATTTTCAATAATATTTTCACAAACAAAAAAAAGCTGTTTGAGAGAACAGCTTTTTTTTGCTCTAGATTTTCGTCAAGCTTATTAAAAAGTAAATTACCTTTGTATCGTGAATCAATACGGTACCGCTGCATATTATACACTAGGTTGTAAACTCAATTTTTCAGAAACGAGTACAATAGCGCAATCATTAACAGATAATGGTTATGCAAAAGTAGAATTTGACTCGGGAGCTGATATATATGTAATCAACACATGCTCGGTTACTGAAAGTGCTAATAAGAAATGTAGAAACATTGTTCGAAAAGCACTGAACTACAATCCAGAAGCTTATGTAATTGTAATAGGCTGTTACGCGCAATTAAAACCGCAAGAAATTGCAGACATCAAAGGCGTGGATTTAGTATTGGGAGCCAATGAGAAATTTAATGTTGGAGATTACCTGAATGACCTGCACAAGCGTCAAGAAACTCAAATACTATCCAACGAAATTAAAGAGACCAAAGAGTTTGTTCCTGGGTTTAGTACAACTGATCGAACACGCTCTTTTTTAAAAATACAAGATGGCTGCAATTACTTTTGTTCGTTTTGCACTATACCGCTAGCAAGAGGTAGAGGTCGCAACGCATCTATAAAAGATACTATTGCAAAAGCAAAAGAATTGGCTAAAACAGATGTAAAAGAGGTTGTTTTAACTGGGGTGAATATAGGTGACTTTGGCTACGGAACTGATGAGAATTTCTTTGGGTTGATTCAGGAATTGGACAAAATTGAAGATGTAGAACGATTCCGAATATCATCCATTGAGCCTAATTTATTGAGTAACGAAATAATAGAGTTCGTTTCTAAATCCAAGCGATTTGCACCGCATTTTCACATTCCACTGCAGAGTGGCTCGGACATTTTACTTAAAAGCATGCGAAGAAGATATGCG
>JAQWQH010000219.1 GCA_029244805.1 Flavobacteriales bacterium | reverse complement strand
GGAAAATTAGGCAAGAGGTTGAACACGCAATGGGCGAACCAATTAAAGAAGGTGCTATTGTAATGGCTATAAATCGTTTAGAACCGAGTTACTATTACAAAATAAATATTGGCATTAAAGATTTTGTCAATAATATTGGAGACATCATCGTCCGATCTAGTTTGAGAGCTTATACATATGAAAATTCAAATACACTCATAGGAAGTCAGAAGTCATTATTGGACGAGGCTAGTAAAAACAGAAAACACTTTCATACAATTTCGCAAGGAATATACGAAACGACTATTATAATAAGTAACTCTTTAAAGGAGTCAATAGAGAAAGAGTTTATTGATGAACATTTAATTACTTCAAAAAGTGACTTATCTTCTATTACTGTTAAACTTCCGATGAAAAACACAGAAGTATCTGGCTTGTACTATTACATCTTCAAAAAATTAGCTTGGTCTGGAATTAATATTATCGAAATAATATCTACCACAAATGAATTCACATTAGTTGTTAGCCATGATGATATTGATAAAGCATTCTCAATATTGATGGGATTAAAGAAAGACTAATTTCGCATTTACAATAAATTAACAAATTGTGCTTTATAACTTAGAATAAGGCAACGCTTCTCATCGGTATTTTAATTAGTTTTGTAAACGAACTTCTTAAAGGTTTTATGTACGCATTATTTTTAAAAGAAATACGAAGCTTTTTAAATTCGTTAATTGGGTATATTACCATGGGGGTATTCCTTATTGCTACCGGAATATTCATGTGGGTTTTTAGTGGACCAAGTAATGTTTTGGACTTTGGTGAGGCTTCTCTGCAATCTCTTTTCATTAACGCTCCCAATATCTTTTTATTTTTGATTCCTGCTATTACTATGCGTTCATTTGCTGAAGAAAAAAGAACAGGTACCATTGAAATTTTGATGACCAAACCTTTAAGTGACCTGCAAATTATTCTAGCAAAATATTTTGCAGGGATAACTCTTGTTCTGCTTAGTCTGTTGCCTACATTAATCTTTTATTACTCAGTTGTAGAACTCGGGGACACTGCAGGCAACATTGATCATGCAAGCACATGGGGTGCTTATATAGGGCTATTTTTATTAGGATCTGTATTTGTGGCAGTCGGAATTTTTGCATCCTCTATTACGAGTAATCAGGTAATCGCATTTATGATTGCGCTGCTTTTTTGCTTTACAATGTATATTGGATTTCAATTTTTAGCGGGACTGTTTGCAGCTCCTTTCGACTTAATCTTTATGAATTTGGGTATACACGAACATTATCTAAGTGTACAACGCGGAGTTATCGATAGTAGAGATGTCATCTATTACATCAGTGCTATCTCACTATTCTTGTTATTAACTAAATTGGCTTTGCAAGCCAGAAAGTGGTAATATTATGAAGAGAAACTCTCCTAAATTCCGACACATTCTAGAGGTGCTAATTGCTATAGCTCTTATTTTAGTTATTAATATAATTGGAAATGTGAAATTTGCTAGATTAGATCTTACAGAAGATAAGCTGCATACCCTTTCACCTAAGACTATTGATTTCTTAGAAAACGAAATTGATCAGGTCATTAATATTGAAGTATACTTGGATGGAGAGTTTCCTGCATTTATTCAAAAATTAAAAAACACTATAAAAGAGAAAATTGAAGAGTTTCAGGCTTATGCGGGTAAAAAAGTAAAGTTTAGATTCATCAACCCAAATGAAGACAAAGAATTAGCTAAGGATCTAAAACAACAATTAGCAGAATTAGGGCTATATCCTAGCTTTATATTATCTAAGGAAGAAGGTAGTGAGGAGTTTACTGAGATATGGGCCGGAGCAAAAATTCTTTATGGAGAAAAACAACAGGCTATTCAATTTTTACCAGGGGGCAACTTTCTTGTTTCTCCTGCCCATGTAAATGATGCAATTAATCAATTAGAATACAATTTTGTTAAAGCTTTTTGGCAATTAACCAATGAAACTAGAGATAACATTGCTTTTTTAAGGGGACATGGAGAATTAACCAATGCTGAAGCTTGGTCAATACAATATGAATTAAAACAGTTCTATAATGTGGATACTGTTCAAATAATTGACTCTACAGGTAAGGAAAACCTGAAAGCTTTGGACAAGTTTCAGTCGGTGGTTATTGCTAAACCAACAAAGTCGTTTAATGAGAAAGAAAAGTACATAATTGATCAATATGTAATGAAAGGAGGAAAAGTCTTTTGGTTAATTGACAACCTTGATGTACCTGAAGATAGTTTAGCTATTTCGGAAGTAGTGCATACTTTTCAATACGATTTAAACCTTGACGATATGCTTTTTAAATATGGAGCTAGAGTTAATAAAAACTTGGTTGCAGATATTAACTCCGGACCTATAATGAGAAAAAACAGCTACAAAGTTCTTGATCATTGGTTTCTATACCCTACACTTACAAATCAAAATACTTCAGAATTAACTCATAATGTTGCACCAATAAAAATAAGATATGGAAGCACCGTTGAAGCAGTTGGAAGCAAAGACATTAAAAAGACTGTGATATTAGAAACCTCCAAAAACTATAAAGTATTACCAGCAAGATTCAGAATTTCTTACGGATACAATCAGCATGGATATAGACCGATTGATTCATTGCGCACAGATTCAGACGCAACAAAACCTCTAGCTCTGCTGCTAGAAGGAGAGTTTACATCACATTATAAAGGAAGAATTACAGACAAGTATGTAACCGATCCTGCAGCTAATTATATCGAAAAAAGTAAATCGAATAAAATGGTCATTATAGGCGATGGTGACTTAATTAGAAATGAACTGGGAATGAGCGAAAAAGGACAGTTACTTCCATATGGGCTTCAATTCGAGCCACTCGTAAGAGACCAAAACAACCAAGTAGCAACTATGTATGGAAACGGCATCTTCTTTACGAACTTAATGGACAGAATGATGGGAAATGAACATTTAATATCTCTCCGTTCACGCATGAAAACAGTGCGTTTACTCAACAGAGAGGAGGTTTCCTTAAATAGGAAGAGTTGGCAGACATTTAATTTGACGATTCCGGTTATACTTGTAGTATTATTAGGACTCCTTCAATGGTATATCCGTAGAAGAAAATTCGCGGTAAAATAGCCTCTTACTTAATATGTAGAATTAATATTTTATGAAAAAATACGGTCTTATAATTTCACTTATTATTTTACTATCAGTTTTAGCTTGGTACATGTCTTTTTTAGGAGAACAAGAAAGTGATGCGTCTTCCGAAGCTTTTAGTGAATTTGCAGTTGCAGACACTTCGTTGATAGAAACCTTTGTTATATCAGATACTGAAAATAACTCAATTACGATTACACGTAAAAAAGATGGAAAAACATGGATGATTGGTGATTCTGAATACAAAGCTCTGCCAAGCAGTGTAGATTTAATTACTAATACATTTCAACGAATTAGGGTAAAACAGGATGTTCCGGAAATTGCAGTTGAGAATATTCTAACCCTACTTGCCGTTAGGCATAAAAAGGTAGAGATTTTTCTGAAAGGAGAGGAAAAACCCCATAAAACTTGGTTTATTGGAAGTGCAACAAACGACCATACCGGAACATATATGTTACTTAAAATTGGTGACACAAAATCTGATGTCCCTTACATTACCTATAAACAAGACATGGTTGGATCACTGGATGTTCGGTTCCACACAACTTTTCAAGATTGGAGGTTTACGGGTGTATTTAATTACCCTCCAAATTCTATTAAAAAAATTGCTGTTAAGTTCAATCAAAAAATTGAAGATTCATACACCATTGATGTCTTAGGAGAAAATACAGTTGCTCTTTATAATCACCAAATGCAACCGTTACCTGTATTTGATTCAAGTCAAGTGAAACATTATTTATCGCACTATAAAAAAATTCATTACAACGATGTAAACAGAGAGCTAACGCAGGGCCAAGTTGATTCTGTTTTCGCTTTGGTTCCACATTATGAAATTTCAGTAACTGATAAAAATGGTAAATTAAATGAGGTTCAGGTTTGGAAAATGAAAAAGAAAGATGCTAGCTCTGAAACAAATAATCAGATCGTCTGGAACCCGGAAAAAGCTTGGTGTAGAATCAATGGAACCAATGAGATATTTAAAGTTCAATATTTCTCATGGGATGTCTTACTAAAGCCGCTTAGTTATTACAAAAAAAAATAAACTGAGATGAGGTATTTTTAATTTAACTGTTTATATTTATATTCGCTGCAAACCCAAAAGATATGGTTAAAATTGGCGTCATAAAAGAAGGTAAAAACCCACCGGACAAAAGGGTTGCATTGTCTCCTTCTCAATGCGAGTATATATTAAACAACTACAGTGATGTTGAAGTATTTGTTCAGTCTAGCAATATCAGAAAATTCAAGGACGAAGAGTATCAGAAACTTGGTGTCGCGGTTGTAAACTCAGTTGAAGATTGCGACATATTAATTGGAGTGAAAGAAGTGCCAATAGAGCAGTTGATTCCAAATAAGAAATACTTGTTCTTTTCACATACTTTTAAAGAACAACCCTACAACAGACAATTACTTAAAGCAATTCTTGATAAAAACATCCAACTAATTGATTGGGAAGTTATTACTGACATCAAAGGAAGAAGATTAATAGCATTTGG
>JAQWQH010000212.1 GCA_029244805.1 Flavobacteriales bacterium | reverse complement strand
AAAGATGAACATCATTTTAAAAGATCAATTAAAAAGAAGGTCAACAGCTCTTATTATTACATAAATAACTTTCTTAGATTGAGATTTTCAGAAATAAAGCTGCTTAATAATCTTTCAAATTCAAATTATCACAAGCAACTCTATCTACCCATTTCTTCATTTTTTTTTGAATAATTTTAAAATGATGTTCATCTTTAGGTGCAACGATAGTAATGGCATCTCCAGGAGTATCAGCTCTGCCGGTTCTTCCAATACGGTGAATGTAATCTTTTGGTGAACGCGGTAACTCGTAATTGATCACTACAGGAAGGAATTCAATATCAATTCCACGCGCTAATAAATCTGTTGCTACAAGCACTCTTACGCTTCCGTTTTTAAAATTTCGCAATGCATCTGTTCTTGCACTTTGGCTTTTTTTACTGTGAATCGCAGAGGCATCGATTCCATTTTTCCGCAATTTATCGGCCACGTTATCAGCTTTATAAGTAGAAGATGTAAAAACTAAAACTTGCTGCATGTTGTTGTGCTTAATCAAATAGCGAAGTAGTGGCCCTTTCTTGTCTTCATCAATATAATATGCCGTTTGATTAATTAGCTCAATATTATTTTCTTCAAAAGCTATTTTAATAATAGTAGGATTGTCTAATAATACCTGGTTGATATTGTTGACATCTTCGCTTAAAGTGGCAGAAAACAGCAAATTTTGTCGTTTTTTGGGCAATAAATCGAATATTTTGTCCATTTCGGACTTAAAGCCGAGATTTAACATCTTGTCTGCTTCGTCCAAAATTAACGTAGAAATACTTGTTAAATGCACAGCATTCGATTCAACTAACTCCAATAACCTTCCAGGAGTAGCGACCAATACATTAACATTTTGCATTGCCTGCATCTGGGTATTAATAGAGACACCTCCAAATACTGCTATTGTCTTCACTCGATCTGGCAATGTTGATCCAAATTGCTGAAAGACCTCTTTTACTTGCCCAGCTAATTCTCTAGTAGGAACCAAAACTAGCACATTTACATGTCTATTTTTAGTCCTTGTTTGACCTTGCAAGTTTGTTAAAATGGGCAATACATAACTAGCTGTTTTGCCAGAACCTGTTTCAGCAATTCCCAAAACATCTTTACCCTCTAAAATCGCAGGAATTGCTTCTTTCTGAATCGGGTAAGGATGTTCATAATTATTGTTGATTAATTGAATTACGAGTGAAGGAGACAAACCGAAAGTAGAAAATGGCATTTTTGATACATTTAGTTGGGACAAAACTAAAGAAGTTAAATAAGTATACTATAAAAATAATTATTTCATTTTTTTATAAGTGACTAATCCATTCTTTAGCCGCTTGTTAGCTATGCATAATTAGTTTGTTGCCTGAATAGTGGTTGAACTCATCGTTATTTTTAATAAATTGAAGAAAATTAAATCTTTTTACTATGAGAAATTCTCTGATTTTATTGTTCGTTATTTCCAGTTTTAATCTTTTTAGTCAGGAATATTTAGGAGTTAGCCAAAGTAATTATTCAGGTGCTTTAGGAGTTGATTTTAATCCTGCAAATATTGCGGATAATAGAATGAAAGTAGATTTATTTATTGGCACCTCATTTACGGGGCACAATAATTACCTTTACATGAATACGTCGAGCATGCCTGGTGGTTGGATCTCATCATTCACGGGAACTCAATCTGCCGATACTACTTGGAGAAATCAACCTTGGTTTGAAAAAATTATAGGCGCCGATTCTGCAGACTATTACAGGAATTTAGGGCAAGGAAATTATTTTACTACAGATCCCGCCGACTTGGGAAACAAGCCCTACAGAGGAATTGTTAATTTAGATGTGGACCTTTTTAATTTAATGGTAACATTAAACAGAAAGTCTGCTATTGGTTTACAGGTTAAACATAGAACATTGGTTAACTTAGATCACATTGCTCCTGAACTCGTTACATTAGCTTTTAACTCATTAGATTATGATAAACTATGGGATTTGGATTTATCGGATCAATTGTTAAATGTTTCATTTAACTCTTGGATAGAATATAACTTAAGTTATGCTCAGGTTCTCAAAGAAGACGGCGAACATTTTGTGAAAGCTGGAGGAAAACTAAAATTTTTACAAGGTTTAGGATCTGCATACTTAAGCACAGATAATGTAGATTATAATTTTCAAGATGCAGATTTTGCCAATTATATTCAAGGAGATTTTAGTTATGGATATTCTCAAAATTTAGGTGGATATATTGAGCAGTCAGATTCTGCTGGTCAGTTGGTTTCAGCTAACTATGAATTTTCTGCAGATGACTTTGCTTTGCATTCAAACTTAGGTTTGGGTATTGATATTGGAGGTGTATACGAATGGAGACCAAAATGGAAAGAGCATAAGTATGACATGGACGGAGAGACCAATCTTTGGCGAAGAGATCAGAACAAGTACAAATTAAAAGTTTCATTTGCCATCAATGATATTGGAGGTATGCGCTATACTAAGGGAGATTTAAGTAGGGATTTTACCGCCAATTTAGGGGTAAATAGCTCTACATTGCAACCTTTCGATTTGCAAATTTTTGATTCCGTTGGGGGCTTACAATCTTTTGATAACCTTATAGATTATTTAGCCACGAATGATTCTATTGCTACAAACGATGTTACTTTTAGCGAGGATAACGTAGATTATTTTAGAATTAATTTGCCAACTAATATCAATTTAGCCGTTGATTATCATATTTGGAATGACTTTTATGTAGATGCTAGGGCAATTATCGGTTTTCAAAGAAATAATGATCCGAGTAAAGTAAGGATTCCAAGTAGTTTTGCCTTAACTCCCAGATATGACTATAAATATATTGGCGTTTCATTACCGCTATCTTATAGTGGTTTTTATGGTTTTAGAACAGGTTTGGGATTAAGATTTGGCCCATTGGTTTTAGGTTTTGCAGATATTAAGCCACTATTAGCTCCTGGAAAAGATAAAGATATTCGGGGTTCCAACGTATATGCTGGAGTTAGATTTTGGCTTTTTAATAAGCATCCAAAAGATGACGATAAGGATAAGGTTTCCAACAAAAAAGATGAATGTAGAGAATTAGCCGGCGTATGGGAATTTAAAGGTTGTCCTGATACGGACGGAGATGGAATTAAAGATACAGAAGATGACTGTCCACTTGACTCTGGTTTAGTAGTTTTTAATGGATGTCCGGATACTGACAGAGATTCTATTATAGACAAAGAGGATATGTGTCCTGAAGTTTTTGGGTTGGCTGCATTTAAAGGTTGTCCAGATACAGATAACGATAGTATTATTGATAAAAATGATGATTGTCCTACAGTTCCAGGGTTGCTTGCATTTAATGGTTGCCCAGATACGGATGGTGACGGAATAAAAGATCTGGATGATTTATGTCCTAATGACGCAGGTCCTAAAGCAAATGAAGGTTGTCCTGATACCGATAAAGATGGCTTGTTCGACTATTTGGATGAGTGCCCGGAAATTGCTGGGCCGAAAGAGAATAGAGGTTGTCCATGGCCAGACACAGATGAAGATGGAATTTTAGATAAAGATGATGATTGTCCAAATAACCCAGGTCCAAAGTCTAATAATGGCTGTCCTTATGCGGATACGGATGAAGATGGTGTACTGGATAAAGATGATGATTGTGTAAATGTTCCAGGTCCAAAGTCGAATAATGGCTGCCCAGTGATAGAGCAAGAAGAGCAAGAAATATTAAACACTGCTTTTGAAAATCTTGAGTTTGAATCTGGAAAAGATATTATTAAAGAGGTTTCATTTCCATCCTTGGAAGAGTTAGCCAATTTATTGATAAAGAAAAGTGAATGGAAAATTGCTGTAGCCGGACATACAGATAATGTAGGGTCTGCTAAAACCAATCTGGTTCTCTCCAAAAAACGGTCTCAGGCTATTGCTAATTATCTGGATCAAAGGGGTGTGAGTTCCGATAGGGTTGTAGTTCAGTATTTTGGTGAAGAGAAACCGATTGCCGATAACGACACAAAGGAGGGAAGACAGCAAAACAGAAGGGTTGAAATGACTATTATATTTGAATAATTTTATAGTTCTATCTAATGTTATCGAAGTCAATGAAATAATTTCTTATTTCATTGACTTCTCTTTTTAGGCTTAACAGAAGTCGATATTAAGTTTTTTGGAAACAACTACTTAAACCAAAACGCTTGTGGTATAATTCCAACAGAAAATTGGTCTTTTAATAAGGCAGTACTATCATAACGATGTATGATGCCCGACTGAACATAGTCAACCGCATCCGATACATAGATGTCATGTGCAGGGCTTATTCCTAATCCGTAAAATGCAGCATCATTTTCATTGATGATAGGAGAGGAAGGCAAAGCAGTTGCATAAACAGAAAGCTTATTCACTCCGTTGTTGAGGTAGTATAATGTTTCTCCGTTTGAAGAGATTTTTAGATTATTTGGCGAATTACTTAGATTGCTGAATACCATAGTTTGGCTAATATTATTAGTTGAAGGGTCAATTTGAGTTAATTCTCCTTGTTCTTCATTCATGCCCCCCGAACTTAATACCCAAAGTTTGTTGTTGTTGTCCAAAACCAAAGAAGAAGGTCCTTTTCCCACAAAAATTGTGTCCTCAATACTATTTGTGCTAGCATTTATTTGTAATATAAAATTAGTATCAGGCCGACATGCATATACCTTATTATTGAATAATAGCATTTCTTCTGTCCATCCTCCTGCATTTATATTACCTATTACAGAATTATTTGCTAAGTCTAAAATGGCTATTTGTTCCGAAAATAAATCAGAAACATAAGCCTTGGAGTTATTTATTCCACAAAAATAGCGAGGGCTTGTCAAACCATTGATAGTAGCTGTTTTTTGATACGTAGCAGTATCCAAAACTTCGATTTTGCC
>JAQWQH010000151.1 GCA_029244805.1 Flavobacteriales bacterium | reverse complement strand
CAAATTAAGAATCAATATTTCAGACCTTGATTCTGGAATTTACACGTTATTAATACAATTAGAAAATAATAAAACTGTTGCCAACAAGGTGTATAAGCAATAGTTTTCCTCTGGAAACTACTGCTCATACACAGAACGTTGATGTTTAATCAATACTAGTATAAAAAAAATAAAATCATCTAAATATGCCAAACACCAGAATAGACAACTTATATCAGCTCCTCGTCGAGAATCAGAAATACGCAATGATGAACTGGTACGAAAGTTACAAAGAACTCACTAATCAAGTGGATTTAATTCGTACTAAGCTCAATAATGGAAATGGATTAAAGGAGGATGTTGTTTATCATGGAACAATCTTCGAAAATGAGGATAACTCATTTGATGCTTTTATGTATCGGTTCATAAAAACGGAAGAAGAGGGTGGCAATGGCGTCTCTTCCAACGGTCAATCAGTAGTGTCAGCAGCTTTGTTTGACGGACCAAATACATTTAAGAATGATCCGGGTTTTATTTCTACTGTTGAGAATTTGATTAAGACTCCAAATTCAGCAACATATTATGAATTCAAACAAAGTTGGAATAATCAGGAAGGAGCAAAAGATAATAAAGTATTAATCAATAGAACTGCTGCGGCATGTAATCTAGATATTTCATCAACCGTAGAGGAGGGTAAATTCAATACATTATTTCATTGGTTGCAACAAGAAGGATTGATTGGAAATTATACTGGAAATCCTGTTAGTTGGTTTGAAAAAAATGTATTTGCTGTTCAACAGATTGATGCTGGACTATCTAAAAACAATGGGGATAAACTATGGCGAAATATATTTATCTGGCGTCTGTTTGAGTACATAGGAAATCCTTTCAACTTAAAGAAACAAATAATTAAATATGGTGCACCAGGAACGGGTAAAACATATGGTGCTCAGATTGAATCGAAACTACAATTTGAAATATGGAAGACGGAGTATAACATTACTGATTATAAATATGAAAATCATTTCGAGATTGTACAATTCCATCCTTCATTCAGCTATGAAGATTTTATTGAAGGTCTTAGACCTGCACTTGTAGATAATGAATCTCAATTGTCACTCCAAAATGGAATTTTTAAAACATTTTGTATCAAGGCAGGGAAATGGGAGTCAGATATGTATAAGCTCGATCGGGAAGGCACATTCAACTATCAGACAGGTACCATATTAGATTTGGAAACCAACCCTGCATTTGATGGACTAAGAAATACAGATGAATATTCTCACTGGGAATATGTCTTTGAACAAACAAACAAGAGTAAACGAGTGGTTGATGCTTTGCCTCCGTACTTCTTCATAATCGATGAAATCAACCGTGCTGAACTCTCAAGAGTATTAGGTGAATTGATGTACAGCCTTGAAAAAAGAGGAACGGAGGGTAAAATTAAAACGCAGTATGCTAATCTCAACACGGCAGACAACTACATGCTTCAAGTAGGCGATCCCGGTGAAAATAACTTCCAGTTTTTTATTCCGAATAACGTGTTTGTTATTGGAACAATGAATACAATCGATCGAAGTGTTGAGAGTTTTGATTTTGCATTACGCAGACGTTTTGTATGGGAAGAAGTAATGCCGAACATTCGCATGCTCAGGGGTTACCTAGGAGAAAGGCATCCGCAATGGCAAGAGTTGGCAGAAAGTTTAAATAAACTGAATCAAAGAATAGCTACTGAACCATTTCTGGGTAAAGACTTTCAAATTGGACACGCTTACTTAATGGACCTCCCTTACAGTAACCATTTAACAACTAAAGAAGTTCGTCAAGACGTATGGTCAAAAAGTATTAAACCACTCTTGGAGGAATATTTAAGAGGAACAGGGAAACAATTAACTGATTATAAAAAAGCTTTTGGTCTTCACTAATCAATGGCTTGGATCAACGACATATTCAAAAATGGTACACTAAAAGATAATGGTGTTTACACTTTTATCAAAGAAGACAATCAACATGTCTTGAAAGTTCGCTGGAGTGACGCGATGCCAATAGAGGTGAAAAAACAAGGGATTCGTTCCTTATATTCCTGGTTCGATTATTTAAGAAGACAATCTTCTGTAGTCAATAGTTCATTGCGTCAAGGGCTTAAGGAGCAAAATTTGGTGTTGCTCAATGATGGCGATTATGAACATAATACAGATGACGATTTTATTCGTTTTCAAGGTCACAGCTTGGACCATTTCTCCATTGAAACCGGCAACGTCATTGGCTTTATTAGCAATGGAAATCATTCGATCAACATAAGTTCAAGATTTGGAGACAATTTTCTTAAATACATTATTGCTTCGGCAGATGGATTTCTAGAGCTTGAAGATTTTGGAGGAATTAGCAACCGAAATTCCTTTGAGTGGTTGGTGCTATATCTCTGGAAGGTCAAGCTAAAAAAAGCCATGCGTTTGGGAATACCAAAAGCGTATATTTCCAAAACTGAAAATCTCACCAAGGTTAGAGGGAATATTGATGTTGTTCATTATTTCCATAATGGGCACACTGGAAAATATAAGTGTCAGTATCGTGAGCACAGTTATAATACACTAGGGAATCAATTAATAACAAGTGTTTTTAGAAAATATAGTCGACATTCTTTTCTAAAAGATGAGATCATGCTGCGTAATTCTTTTGAAACAGCAGTTGAAGGAGCGAAACCGAGCTACCTTGAACTGCTAAACACGCCGCATTATAGTAACCCATATTATAGTGCTTATAATGAAATTCTCGATCTTTCTAAAAAGCTGCTTAAAGAGGAGATGGCTGACTTTGGAGATCAATCAGATATGAGTGCTTATTTATTCGATGTCTCAATGTTATTTGAATACTTTGTACGTAAATCGCTGCATGAATTTAGGTTACATAACAAGTTTGAAGATCGTCATCATATACCTACAGCGAGTGCTAGTTATTCGCGTAAACTAGAACCTGACATCACATTTGAGCGAAATAATAAAATATACGTGTATGATGTGAAATACAAGTCGTTTGATTTTACGTATGGAGTAAAAAGGGAAGACTTGTTTCAGTTACACACCTATATTGGACAATATGGTAATACGGGAAACATTGGAGGATGCGGCTTTATATATCCATTAAAAGAAACGTTATGGAATAAAGAGGTGGCTGCAACAAATGGAGTAGTCTCCCAACAATTAGACTTCTACGGTGAGAAGTTGAAGTTCAATGTGTTCTTTATTAAAGTACCCAATGATAATACCGAGTATTTTAAAAGCGTCTTCGGCTCAAACTGCAATAAATTTCTTGAATCGTTTATAAATAAATTGTAATAAGTCCTCATCTTCTTTTTAAATTTACTTGTAACTTTTGAAGCTCTATCTTCTGTAAGAATACCACTAACACTACCTAAATAGTGTGATAAAACAGTTCGAGTGTTATAAATCACTTGCTGAAAAAACATTTGAACAATTGCCAGAAGACAAACTATTCTGGAAATACAATAACGAAAGTAATAGCATTTTACGGATGATTTATAAATTTAACCAGAAAAGCTAAATATGTTGGATGGAATTATTATAAATTATTTTTCTTTTTTTTCGGAGACAAATTCTTTTCCTAGTGAAAATAATATGGATTTGACTAAAACAGAATCCTGGTTTCACATCGATTCATCGTTCAACGACTACTTTTTAAATATTTTTTTAAAAAACTCCGAAATCAAATCTATTCCGGAAAAATTAATAGACTCGGAGACTTTTGATTACAACAACAAATTAAGTAACAGTATTTTTACATTTGAGACAAAACTAAAGGTTAAAGGTTATAAATATTTAAATGTGATTAAATGTGGATATAAGGTTCATGGAACAGTTAATGAATGGCGGAAAGAATTACCCGAAAAGGAGGCAATCTTATTTAAAAAAATAAAACAATTAGATATTCCTGAACTGCGCAATAAAGAACCAAAAATCGCCAAGCAACTTTTTAAACAGAAACTAAAATATCAGATAGTTTTGATAGACAAAAGAAACATGTCACTTTTAAACAGAAAATACACATTGCTTGACTTGGCGCTTGATAGACCTGCCGGAACAGCTCAAAACACAATTGAAAATAATGGTTTTCAAAAGAATGCACATTCTAAATCTTATCTACAATCATTACTTGACCACTCTATTATTGATCAATATCAAGACTTTTCATCTATTATTACGCAAAAGAAACTTATTAGTATATCTAATTGCGGGGCCGAATTCATCGAAAAAACTTTAAAGAATCACTCAGTCCAGTTTGGATTGATATATATTCAAAAAATAATTGTTTCTGAACTAATAACAAGCCTCCATCTTTGGGTGAATGAAAATAAATTTAAAAACAATTTGGAATTATCAAAATACTATATGCGAATATGTCGAAATTTTG
Source organism: Flavobacteriales bacterium (assembly GCA_029244805.1). Classification (GTDB taxonomy): domain Bacteria; phylum Bacteroidota; class Bacteroidia; order Flavobacteriales_D; family Parvicellaceae; genus CALSMU01. The sequence goes on along the minus strand of JAQWQH010000151.1, from coordinate 3,202 downwards.
ATTTCAAAATTATATCTACCAAAAATCTGTATAATAAATATTCCAATTATTTAGATCTTGAACTAAAAATTAATGATGAAAAAGAAATTATAAAGGAAAAAATCAAAGAGATTGAAAATATTTTAGAAAAAGAAAAAAATCAATTAACTAACTTACTTCTTTTTGCGATTGCAATTCTAGAGTTAATCACAGTCTTTATAGATGATATCCGGGATCAAACGGCCCATATTTTTAAATTAAATAATGATATAATAAACCATATTATTTCTGTTTCTTTAGTAATTATTTGTACTCTGATTATTTATTTATTCTTAAAAAAAACAAAATTATAAACTACTAATTAGAGCACATAATCGCCAGAAAAAATCTGGAATTAGGCTTTATGAAAGGGGAATATGTTTAACTCCAAAACATAAAAGATGTAAAAGAGTCCCGGAAAATAAATAATTATGGCACATTATAGCAAAGACAGATAATCTTTAAAACTAAAGAACTAGTAATGAACTTTAAGCTCGGGTTATTAACCACAGATAATCATTTACTAATTATCCTTTTCAAAAACCCATAAATCCGGATTTTTCTCATACCAAGAACTGGTTACACCAACTACCACATATACATAGTCGTCATGCTCTCCAATTTCTACATTTATCTTATCTGCATTTACAAAGTTAAATCGAGGATCATTTAAGTTATCTTCAACAAACTCTAATCTCCAGTCTGCAAAAAGAATATCTTTTAATGATACATATTGATTCGATTCGTATGCAGATTTAGGGAACCTTCTGCATACAAAAAAGTTACATTCTTTATAGGTAGCGCTTTCTTTTCCATCAATCTTTCTCTCTGCATAATCGATACATGCACTTTTCATTGAAGAATCTGGCACAAATTTTCTTTTGTAATGTTTTTCAAAGAGTAATTTTATTTCCTGACTGTAAGTAATGTAATTACTGTCTATTGTATCTTTTTTATATTGAGCAACATAGTTCTGAATGAAAGAACTAAACATTAAAATAATAATAATTGATTTCTTAAATATAACCTTCATATTAACATAATGTAAAAATAGAATAACGGTACAAGAAAAAATTATAGAAATGGTAAACTAATAAAACCGTTAATTGATGAGTTATTGGAATTAAGTATTGTGATAAAAGATTCACTATGGGGTAGATCGTTTGAATTTTCACGTTGCATTTATTCTAATTATGATCCATCAGATAATCTGTAGGTTATTGTGTTTTATGTGAAATCATATTACTCAGGATAAGTTCTCGTTATATAAAGAATTTCTCCTTCTTCATTTAACTTGAATGTAACCTTGCCATTATTGTAAGATGCCTGCCAAGAGCAATCCCAGTATACGTTTGATTCATCAACAACCATTTCTAGAATTTCTTTAGGGCAATCGCAATGATATAAGTCATATTCTTTATGCTCCTTTTTACAAGAATTAAACAATAAAATTGAAAATGTGAATAGTAGGTACCTCATAATGTTCTTTATTATTATAATACCCTTTTATTTAAATGGCACAAAATCATTACATACTCAATCCACTTAAATTTTAAAATATATAGATATCACATAGTCTTAACTAAATTAACTAACTTGGTTTAGTGACTCCTTTGTGTTTCATTTTACAATGTGATAAATTATTGAAATTTAATTAAAAAATGTTTGCTCTTGATAACTAAATCTCATTTTGAAAAATTAGAAAAAATGTATTTACAAGCCAATGTGAATACAATGATATTTGACACAACAACTTGTAAAATATCTAATGGATATTCTGAAATTGGATTAAAAATATCTGAAAAATATTTTCATGCTTTAGGCGCAATTCATGGTTCTGTTTATTTTAAACTATTAGATGACGCATCTTTTTTTGCGGTTAATTCCATAGTAGAAGATGTTTTTGTTCTGACAACTTCTTTCAATATAAATTTGATTAGACCTGCAGATCAAGGGTTAATCAAATCTGTTGGAAAATTAAAATACAAGTCACGGGATTTATTTGTTGCGGAATCCACCCTTTATAATGAAGACGGGAAAGAAATAGCTTTTGGAACAGGTAATTTTGTTAAAAGTAAAATCTTACTTTCCGAGGATATTGGCTATAAGTAAAATACGAATGGCTAAGTGGTTAATCTAATAGGATGACAGCCTTCTGTTATAAGCGCTCTGTGTCATTTATAAACAAGGTAATTCAGTAAAGTATGGCAAATATTGCTAAGTTTGGTAGGGCTAAGTAAGTGATGCACCTTGATTAGCTAAAACGTTAGCCGCAATAAGATAATACAGCTAAAGAATCTTAAAAAAGAGAACCATGTCGATTGCCAGAATAGGAATAATAACAGTTAGTGATAGAGTAAATGAAGGTATTTATGAAGACCTCAGCGGAAAAGCAATCATAAATACACTTAATGATTACTTAACTTCAGAATGGAAAGAGTTTTATAAAATAGTGCCTGACGAACAAGAACTAATTGAAAAAGCTATTATCGATTTGGTTGATAATGAAAATTGTTGTTTAGTTATAACAACGGGAGGCACAGGACCAGCTAAAAGAGATGTAACACCGGAAGCAACAGAAGCTGTTTGTGACAGAATGATGCCGGGTTTTGGAGAACTTATGAGGTTGGAATCATTAAAGTTTGTGCCAACAGCTATTCTTTCAAGACAAACTGCAGGACTTAGAGGAAATTGTTTAATTATTAATTTACCGGGAAAACCAAAGTCTATTAGAGAGTGTTTGGATGCCGTTTTCCCCGCTGTGCCTTATTGTATAGATTTAATGAACGGACCGTTTTTAGAGTGTAATAAAAATAGTATAAAACCGTTTAGACCAAAAGATAAGTTAAAAGGCAAAAGCTAACAATATGTAAAACGCATTTTAAACGCAACGTTATAGCATAAAAAAAATAGCACCGTAAGAAACGACCTTCAATTTAACAAATTTATATTCAAAATGAATTTTATAAAAAAACAAACCAAATGGGCTTCTAATCAAAAGTATCAAGGGTGCCTGAAGTATGTACTTCTCATTTTGATATTGCATACTTTCCAACAGTACTCTTTTGCACAAAATCCAAATCCAAGTGCAACGCTAGATGCCGAAATCCTGAATGAAATGAATACGCGTCATTTTCCTGGTGCTTCCACTATAATTGTGAAAAATGGTGAAATCGTATGGCTA
>JAQWQH010000148.1 GCA_029244805.1 Flavobacteriales bacterium | reverse complement strand
TCCATCGTAAATCGGGTACGATCCCAATCGCAAGAAGCTCCTAATTTTTTTAATTGTTCTAGAATTATACCGCCATGTTTTTCTGTCCAATCCCAAGCATGTTGTAAAAACTCATCTCTCTTTAGATCTGTTTTTTGAATTCCTTCAGATTTTAATTTTGCAACTACCTTTGCTTCAGTAGCGATAGAAGCATGATCAGTTCCTGCAACCCAGCAAGCATTTTTACCTAACATACGAGCCCTTCTCACCAGTATATCCTGAATAGTATTATTCAACATATGCCCCATGTGCAATACACCTGTTACATTTGGAGGAGGGATAACAACTGTATAGGGCTCTCTCTCATCTGGAGTTGATTTAAAATACCCATTTTCAACCCAGTATTTGTACCATTTCTCTTCTGCCCTTCCTGCTTCGTATATTTTAGGTATTTCCATCATTATCAGTATTGTTATTGTATTCCGATTGCAAAAATACTAGAATGATTATATTCTAGCTTTAATTAATTGATTTTGTTAACCATTTTTCAGCTTAATTTTCCATTTGTTAATATTTAGCAGTTATTATTGGCTTCTATCTTCTAGGTTATTTTAATTTCGCGTAAGAATTTAATATTTAAAACTCAATATATGTCAAACGGAGTATACACTGTGCCATACCCTGCTAACGAGCCTGTAAAAGGCTATGCACCTGGTTCAGACGAAAAAGAAAGTTTATTAGCTAAATACAAAGAAATGTACAATCAGGAGCCAATTGAGGTTCCCATGTATATTGGGAGTGAAGAGGTAACAACAAATGACAAAAGAAAAATGTCTCCTCCACATGACCACGCTCATAACCTAGGTACTTATAATTTTGGAACTAAGGAGCATGTTACTAAGGCAATTGATGCTGCTTTAGCAGCTAAATCTGAATGGGCAAATATGCCTTGGGAACATAGAGCTTCTATATTTTTAAAAGCCGCTGATTTATTAGAAGGACCTTTTAGAGATGAACTGAATGCTGCAACTATGCTGGCGCAATCCAAAAATGCGATGCAAGCCGAAATTGATGCCGCATGCGAATTGATTGACTTTTTTAGATTTAATGTTGCTTTTATGCAACAAGTATATGAGGATCAACCAGAATCTAATCCTGGAATGTGGAACAGATTAGAATACCGTCCTTTGGAAGGATTTGTATTCGCTATCACACCTTTCAACTTTACTTCAATTGCTGCTAATCTTTGTGCTGCTCCTGCTATGATGGGCAACGTTGTGGTTTGGAAACCAGCTGCTACTCAAATCTACTCTGCCCACGTATTAATGAAAATATTCAAAGCTGCCGGTGTTCCTGATGGTGTTATTAATATGGTTTACGTTAGTGGTGCTGATTCTGGTGAAGTTGTTTTCAATCATCCGGAATTTTCAGGTCTGCACTTTACTGGATCTACAGGCGTATTTAAAAGCCTCTGGAAAACTATTGGTGCTAACATAGACACTTACAAATCATACCCTAGAGTTGTGGGAGAAACAGGTGGCAAAGATTTTATCATTGCGCACAAATCTTCTATTCCTGCTCAAGTCGCTACTGCAATTAGCCGTGGAGCTTTTGAATTTCAAGGGCAAAAGTGTTCTGCTGCTTCAAGAGGATATATTCCTTCTAATATTTCGGATGAGATTTTAGAAATCGTAAAAGAACAAGTAAATTCTTTTAAAATGGGAAGTCCAGAAGATTTTAGCAACTTTTTAAATGCAGTAATTAGCGAGCAATCTTTCGATAAAATTGCTTCATTTATTGATTACGCGAAGGAAAGAGATGATGCAGAAATTATCTGTGGCGGTAATTATGACAAATCGAAAGGTTATTTTATTGAGCCAACAGTTATTTTAACTACAGATCCCTCTTTCAAAACAATGTGCGAAGAGATTTTTGGTCCAGTAATGACTATTTACGTTTACGATGAAAATAAATGGGACGAGACATTGGATATTTTAGACAAAACCTCTGACTACGCTTTAACAGGAGCGATTTTTTCTCAAGATAGATATGCTATTGTTAGTGGCATGAAGAAATTGGAAAATGCCGCTGGGAACTTTTACATAAACGACAAACCAACTGGAGCAGTTGTAGGACAGCAACCATTTGGCGGTGCTCGTGGATCTGGAACAAATGATAAAGCTGGATCATACTTAAATTTAGTTCGTTGGGTATCCCCTAGAACAATAAAGGAAACTTTTGTTCCACCAATAGATTATAAATATCCATTCTTAGGATAAATGTCTACAGATTTATTATTACTAAAAACCGCTATTTCAATTTTCAAATAGCGGTTTTTTAGTTTTACAATAGTGAAATAATAGGATAGAATTCTTTCATAGAGATAAAGAAACACTTAAAAAAATACCTTCGCGTTAAATTATAAAATGGTAAAAGCTGTAATTTTTGATATGGATGGCCTTCTGATTGATTCTGAACCACTATGGAGAGAGGCCGAAATAAAAGTATTTAATTCAATTGGACTAGAGTTCAATGACAAAATGTGTTGTAAAACTATGGGCATGCGCATTGACGAAGTAGTCTTATTCTGGCATAAGCAATTTAAATGGACTTCCCCATCAGCCGATGAAGTGGCTGATCAAATTGTGGACGAACTTATTAAATTAATACTTGAAAAAGGAAAAGCTATGGATGGTGTTTATGAAACATTAAAGTTGCTCCATAAACAAAAGGTTCCTATGGCTATTGCTTCATCATCATCCATGAAAATTATTGGAAATGTAGTGCAGAAACTTGAAATAGCAAAGTACTTCTCAGTAATCCATTCTGCTGAATTTGAAAGTTATGGAAAACCGCATCCAGAGGTTTTTATCTCTACAGCCCAGAAATTAAGAGTTAACCCCGAAGAATGTATTGTTTTTGAAGATTCGAAATATGGAATGATTGCGGCTCTAGCAGCTAGAATGAAAGTGATCGTAATATCCGAAAAAAAGGACGTCAATGCGTCTTGGCATACTATTTCAACAATGAAATTAAAATCTCTTTCTGATTTTAAGCTTGATTTACTTTAAAAAAATATTTATACGTTTTTCAAGTCTGCAATTGTTTGTAACGGATTATCCGATTTGAACACAAAACTTCCAGCAACCAAAACATCTGCTCCGGCTTCAATCAATTTTTGAGCATTGGCTGAAGTTACTCCTCCATCAATTTCAATTTTCGTATCAGCTCCATTTTTAGTAATTAGGGCTTTCATCTTTCTAACTTTTTCGTAAGTAGATTCGATAAACTTTTGACCACCAAAGCCCGGGTTAACCGACATTATAAGCACCAAATCAATCTCATTAATTACACCTTCTAATAGTTCAACTGAGGTATGCGGATTTAATGCCACTCCCGCTTTCATTCCTTCCTCTTTTATTGAATGTATTGTTTTATGCAAATGGGTGCATGCTTCATAATGGACCGTCAAAATATTCGCTCCCGCTGCTTTAAAGTCTTTAATGTAGCTATCAGGGTTCTCTATCATTAAATGTACATCTAATGGTTTCAAAGTATGCTTATTAATAGCGGCTATAACCGGCATTCCGAAAGAAATATTAGGAACAAATAAACCATCCATAACATCTAAATGATACCAATCGGCCTCACTTTTGTTAAGCATTTCACATTCGGATTGTAAATTAGCAAAGTCCGATGCTAATAGTGATGGAGATATTAAATGGCTCATAGTTTTATTCTTTAGTGCAAAGAAACAAAAAAGCCTCATCCGATAACTATCGGCATGAGGCTTTTATTAAGAGTAATTAACAAATTGTTAACCCAAGTATGTTTTAAGCATTTTACTTCGAGAGGTATGCTTTAATCTTCTAATGGCTTTTTCTTTAATCTGACGAACTCTTTCTCTTGTTAAATCAAAACGTTCTCCGATTTCTTCCAATGTCATTGGATGTGCTCCACTCAACCCAAAATAAAGACGAACAACATCCGCTTCCCTAACAGTAAGAGTAGTTAAAGATCTTTCGATTTCCTTACGCAATGATTCATTCATCAATTCTCTATCCGGTTTTGGATTAGAGTTTGACTCCATTACTTCATACATATTACTACTTCCGTCTTCATCTTTCAAAGGAGCATCCATGGACAAGTGTCTACCTGCATTCTCCATTGATTGTTTCACTTCATTTTCAGTGATCTCTAATTCTTCGGCAATTTCTTGAACCGTAGGAGGTCTACCATATGTTTGCTCCAAAGAAGAAAACGCCTTGTTTATCTTATTAATTGAACCTATCTTATTTAATGGTAGACGCACAATTCTAGATTGCTCTGCTAACGCTTGCAATATTGATTGACGAATCCACCATACAGCATAAGATATAAATTTAAATCCTCTTGTTTCATCGAAACGCTGTGCAGCCTTGATCAGGCCAAGATTTCCTTCATTAATTAAATCAGGAAGGGTTAATCCTTGGTTTTGATACTGTTTAGAAACAGAAACAACAAACCTAAGGTTTGCCTTGACAAGCTTCTCTAGAGCCACTTCGTCACCAGCTTTAATTCTTTGCGCTAGTTCAACCTCTTCTTGAGCAGTAATCAAATCTACCCGACCTATTTCCTGAAGATACTTATCTAAAGAAGCGGTTTCACGATTTGTTACTTGTTTGGTTATTTTTAGTTGTCTCATGTTTTAATTTAGTTATTACTTATAATCTCAAAAGTGCGCTTTTGTCTATTATCCCATTAAGCACAGACCTCCTAACGAAACATTATTTACATAAGTTTCAAAAAGTCCGTTTTATTTATCGGTAATTCTTCCAAACAGCATGACAAGCATACAAAAAACTCTTCTTTTGGGGCGAATAATGCTAACTATTGCAAAAAAAAAGAAACCACCTATCCTCAGAAAAGTGGTTTCTTTTGATTATTTATCTTTATTTAATCCTGAGGCTTGGCCTCTGGCTTAGGTAAAAGTGCTTTTCTAGAAATTTTCAATTTGCCATTTCTTGGGTCCTTACCAATAACTTTAACTTCAATTTCTTGACCTTGTTTAAGATAATCTTCAGGCTTTTCGACTCTTTCCCATGCTATTTCAGAAACATGCAATAATGCGTCTTGACCTGGAAGAATTTCAACAAATGCTCCAAAAGCAACAATGTTCTTAACCTTACCAGAGTATGTCTCTCCTACTTCAGCAACTGGAGGAAAAGCAATAGCGTTAATTCTTTTTAATGCCTCATCCATTCCTTCCGCATCTTCAGAGAAAATCTCTACCAATGCATTTCCATTCTCATCTTCGTCTCCAATAGAAATTTTAGTATTGGTATCCGCTTGCATCGCCTGGATAGTTTCACCACCTTTTCCAATGATTCCACCAATCGCATCACTAGGAACTTCGATTTTCTGAATTCTTGGAACGTGTGCTTTATAATCTTCACGAGGTGCAGACATTGTTTCCATAATCTTTCCCAAGATATGTAAACGACCTGCTTTGGCTTGATTCAATGCATCTTCAAGCATTGAGTAATCTAAACCATCAATCTTAATATCCATTTGACAAGCAGTAATACCATCAGCAGTACCTGTTACTTTGAAATCCATATCACCTAAGTGATCTTCATCTCCTAAGATATCAGAAAGTACTTTGTAAGTTTTACCATCAGAAATTAATCCCATTGCAATTCCAGAAACTGGTTTTTTCATTTTGATACCGCCATCTAATAAAGCTAAAGTACCAGCACAAACAGTTGCCATTGAAGACGAACCATTTGATTCTAATATTTCAGAAACTAATCTAATTGTATAAGGATTATCAACTGCATCTGGTAATTGAGATTTCAGAGCTCTATAAGCTAAGTTACCGTGTCCAACTTCTCTACGGATAATTCCTCTAATCGGTCTTTCTTCTCCAGTAGAAAAAGGAGGAAAATTATAGTGCAACAAGAAAGTATCTTCACCTGCAACTAACGCTCCATCTTTTCTTTGAACATCTAAACTACTACCTAAAGTAAGCGTTGTAAGGGACTGTGTTTCACCTCTTTGAAACAATGCAGAACCGTGACAACCTGGCAAATAACCAACTTCACTCCAGATAGGTCTTATCTCATCCATTGCACGTCCATCCATTCTATTTGAAGAATCCAAAACAACTTGACGAATTGCAGATTTCATTGCTCCTTTTATATAAGCTCCTACTTGCTCTTCACCTAATTCTTCTTCGCTTAACTCAGCTTTTATAGCATCCTTAACCTCCGAATATTGTCTATTACGCTCGTAACGATCAGACAATCCTTGAGCAGTAATATCATAATACTTTTGATAAGCCATATCCTTAATCTTAGCCCTCAATTCATCATTATGGTTTTCGTGACTGTATTCTCTTTTCACTTTTGAAGAAGGAACTTCAGAAGCTAACTCCATCTGCACTTGACAGTGAACCTTAATTGCTTTGTGAGCTTCCTTAATTGCTTCAAGCATGTCAGCTTCAGAAACCTCAGCCATCTCACCTTCTACCATTACAACACTATCCAGTGTTCCTGCAATCATCATATCCAATTCTGCACCTTCTAACTCTTCGAAAGTTGGGTTGATTGTATATTTACCATCTTTTTTCGATACTCTAACTTCAGAAACTGGTCCGTTGAAAGGAATATCAGAAACTGCAATTGCAGCTGATGCAGCTAAACAAACTAGTGCATCTGGAATATTTTTCTTATCCGAAGACATCAATTGAACCATAACCTGCGTACCCGCATGGTAATCATCTGGAAACAATGGTCTAAGTGCTCTATCAACTAAACGCATTGTTAAAATTTCATCGTCACTTGGACGTGTCTCTCTTTTTAAGAAACCACCTGGAAACTTACCTGTAGAAGCAAATTTCTCTCTATAATCTACTGTTAAAGGAAGAAAATCCACTCCTTCTCTAACATCTTTACTCGATACGATTGTTGCAAGCAACATTGTGTCATCTAACCTTACCACAACTGCTCCGTCAGCTTGTTTAGCTAACTTCCCTGTTTCGATGTGGATTACTTTTCCATCACCTAAATCAATTTTTTTGTTTACGATATTCATTTTTCTGTTTTTATCTCAGCTTTCATCTTCCAAAACTGAGGGTTTATATTTAAAATAGACTTTAGAAGCGCTGCTTCTAAATTAACAGACAAAACATTAAATTATTCTATTGTTTTGTACCGTTTTAAAAAAGAAGGGACTATTACAATTACGTAACAGTCCCTCCAATACTATTAACCAACTTCTCTTAGTCGATTATAACTCATTATCTTCTTAATGCCAATTCCTTAACAATAGCTCTGTAACGAGTAATATCTTTTTTCTTGAGATAATCAAGGTGATTTCTTCTTTTACCAACCAAAAGAACCAAAGCTCTTTGTGTATTGAAATCTTTTTTGTTCTTTTTCAAGTGCTCTGTTAAGTGAGCAATCCTTAGTGAGAATAATGCGATTTGCCCTTCAGCAGTCCCAGTGTCTTTCTCATTTTTGTTGTGTTTTTTAAAAACCTCTTTTTTCTTTTCTTCTGTTAAATACATCTTGCAATACTTTTAGTAATTGTTATGTGATTTTTTTAATTCGGGTGCAAAGTTAATTTTTTATTTTCTAATTTAAGCTAATTCTTAAATAATTTTATAGCTAATGCCAATCTGTCCTTCATCTCTCTTCTATCTACAATAAAATCTAAGAATCCGTGTTCCAATAAAAACTCTGAAGTTTGAAAACCTTCGGGCAAATCTTTTCCAATTGTTTCTTTAACAACTCTTGGACCAGCAAAAGCTATTAAAGCTCCCGGTTCCGCAATGTTTATATCACCTAACATTGCGAAAGATGCTGTAATCCCACCTGTTGTAGGATCAGTTATGTAAGAAATATATGGCTGTTTTGCATCGGCCAACTGGGTTAAACGAGCGGAAGTTTTTGCCATTTGCATCAACGAGAAGCCCGCTTCCATCATTCTAGCCCCCCCGGATTTCGAAATCATCATAAAAGGACAATCTTTTTTTATTGCATATTCGATAGCCCTAGCTATCTTCTCGCCTACTACAGACCCCATGGAACCACCAATAAATGCGAAGTCCATACAAGCCACAACCAAATCATTTCCAGATGATTTACCATAAGCGGATGCTACAGCATCCTTCAAGCCACTTTTCTTTTGGGTTGCTGTAATTCTATCAGCATATTTTTTTGTATCCTCAAACTTCAATGGATCGCCAGACTCAAGGTTTGCATCTAACTCTTTATAATTGTTATCATCAAAAATGATTTCAAAGTATTCCTTAGAACCAATCCGAGTATGAAAACCTTCTTTAGGTGTCACAAACTGGTTAGCATGCAACTCTTTGGTTTCAATCACATCACCTCCAGGAGTTTTTACCCAAAACCCATCAGGAGTTTCTTTCTTGTCTTTTGTTGCCGTAACAACACCTTTTTGTTTTCTCTTAAACCAAGCCATATCTTTTAAAATTCAGGACAATAGACGCAGAGCCATAAGACTTTGAGCCATGTCTATAATTAATCATTATTAAGCTATTGTAATACTTTCATCCAAATAAACATCTTGGATTGAATTCAGTAAACTAATTCCATCTTTCATATCTTTTTGAAAAGCTTTTCTTCCAGATATCAAACCATGCCCTCCTGCTCTCTTATTAACTACAGCAGTCATAACAGCCTGTTCTAAATCAGATTTACCATCACCAGTAGAAGCTCCACCAGAATTAATCAATCCATTTCTTCCCATGTAGCAGTTAGCTACTTGGTAACGACATAAATCAATCATATGATC
>JAQWQH010000138.1 GCA_029244805.1 Flavobacteriales bacterium | reverse complement strand
TCTAATTCCAGAAACCGATGTGTCTTGGCTGTTGTTATTTTCTATACTAGTGGTTGAGTTTGTTCCTTCAGATACAGTAAATGTAACTGGATTTATTATTTCTGACTTTCTTTCTTCCTCCTCCAAGTATGAAAAAGTACCGTCAATAGTTTTATTTGTCTGGTATTCAATTCCCGCTGAAGAGACAATCACATTAAAATATAGATTAACAGCGGAAAACGGATCAATTGGAAATAAAACTATTGACGGTACTTTTTCATACTTGGAGGAGGAAGAAAGAAAGTCAGAAATAATAGATCCAGTTACATTTACTGTATCTGAAGGAACAAACTCAACCAACTCAACCACTAGTATAGAAAATAACAACAGCCAAGACACACCCGTTTCTGGAATTAGAACCATCCAAAATGTTGGTAAAGAATACATTGTAACTGTTTCGATAATGAAAGGAAATCAAGACGGGTTTTCTAGGTTAAAAGAAAATATACCCTCTGGGTTTACTGCTTCAAAAATTGAAGCTGCTGGGGGTGTATATAAATTTACGAATAACATAGTAAAATTTTTATGGACAAATATACCCGCAGACAAATCTTTGATAACCGTTTCATACAAACTTTCACCTACTGAAAATGCACCGCAAGCATTTGCTATTTCCGGATATTTCTCAGCTGAATTTTTAATGGTAGATGATACACCACAGAGCATAGAAATTCCTGCAGTAACCATTGGTGAAATAGCAGAAGAAACAGTGGAAGAAGTAACAGAGGGAATAGCAGAAGAAGTAGTAGCAGAAGAAATAGTAGCAGAAGAAATAGTAGCAGAAGAAATAGCAGCAGAAGAAGTAGCAGAAGAAATAGCAGAAGAAATAGTAGCAGAAGAAGTGGTAGCAGAAGAAGTGGTAGCAGAAGAAGTGGCAGCAGAAGAAGTGGTAGCAGAAGAAGTGGTAGCAGAAGAAGTGGTAGCAGAAGAAGTGGTAGCAGAAGAAGTGGTAGCAGAAGAAGCAATAGTGGCAGAAGTAGCGGAAGAAACAGCATCAACAACAATTGTGACGAATGAGTCACCAACAACAGGAGTTTCGTTTAGAGTTCAAGTTCTGGCAGCACACAAAACTGTTGATGCAAAATACATTCAAAAAAGATACAACGGATACAACAATAAATTAAATTTAGACAATCACGAAGGATGGGTTAAATACACAACTAAGAGTTTAAAAACTTATAAAGATGCTAGAGACACCAGAAACGACTTCAAAAGATATGAATTCCCTGGCCCTTTTGTAACTGCTTATAACAGTGGAGAAAGAATTACGGTTCAAGAGGGGCTTATGTTAAGTTCTCAAAAATGGGTAAAATAAAATCATTTTACAACAAACAAAAAAAAGACCTCCAATTGGAGGTCTTTTTTTTGTTTTATTAATTTTGAAGCAAAAAAAATGTCGTTCCTACAGAAACGACATTTTGAAGTTTTCATAATATACTTATTATCTTTTTGGACGAGGCTCGTCAGAAACAGAAACCTTTTTTCTTCCTTTTCTTCTTCTAGCATTTATGATTTTTCTACCGTTCTTAGTAGACATTCTTAATCTAAAGCCGTGCTTATTCTTTCTCTTTCTATTTGAAGGTTGAAACGTTCTTTTCATTGTGTTTTGTTTAAGCTACACCATAAAGATGCACCAAATTTTGGTTTGCAAAAATATACTTTTTTTCCTATTTACAAAAGTAATTACAAATTTATTAAAAATAAAATAATCTCCCAGAATAAGATTAATATATTTCCAGACACGATAAACGGTAAATATATAGTAGATTCGCTGTAGATTATGGCCCCATTTGGTAAAAAAAATAAAGAAGAAAAAGTTAAACTTAAAAAAGGAGCATTCAAAAGAGCGCTAAGAGTGTTTCGATATATAAAACCTTATCGTTTCACTTTTTTTATTGGGTTATTTTTCTTGGTTTTATCCAGTATCACTACCATGGGATTTCCATATTTGATTGGATCATTTTTTGGAACTATTCCAGGCGCAGAAAATGAAGGTTTCAGTATTGATAATATGCAAAGCAGCACTGTAATAGTCACATTACTATTCGGGGTCTTTGTTGCGAATGCAATATTCAGTTTTTTTAGAGTATACTTATTTAGTTTGGTTACGGAAAAATCTTTGCAGGATTTAAGAAATGCAGCTTTTAAACAATTAATCTTCTCCCCTATTTCATTTTATGACAAAAATAAGGTTGGAGAGTTAAGTAGTCGAATTGCAACTGATATAAACCTTCTTCAAGAATTGTTAATGACTACCATAGCTGAATTTATAAGACAATGGATAACTGTTGTCATCTCCATTTTCTTCATTGCTTATGTTTCCTTAAAATTGTCGATGATAATGCTATCTACAGTTCCTGTGGTTGCAATATTAGCAGTGATTTTTGGCAAAAAGATTAAAAAACTATCCAAACAAGCACAAGATGCCTCTGCCGAATCTAATACTATATTGCAGGAAACTTTAATGGGCATTAAAAATGTAAAAAGTTTCGCAAATGAAGCGTTTGAAATACTGCGTTTTAATACTACTACAGAATCTATAAAAAACCTTTCGATACGCGGCGCAATATTTCGTGGACTATTTGCCGCATTCATTATCATTGGTATGTTCGGTGCGGTTACAGTTGTTATTTGGCAAGGGGTTAATATGACCAATACTGGGGAACTTCAAATGCATGACTTCATTCGTTTTATATTATTTACAATTTTCCTTGGCGCTTCATTTGGAGGTATCAGCAGTATGTTTGGGACGATTCAAAAAGCCATTGGTGCAACTGAAAGGTTAATGGATTTATTGGGAGAGACAACTGAATCGCAAGAAAATGAAGCAGAATTCAATCACATTCTTAAAGGAAATGTCATATTTAAAGAGATTAACTTTCACTACGAGACAAGACCGGACATAAACGTTATCAATAATTTAAATTTTGAAGTAAAGGAAGGACAAACTATAGCAATTGTAGGTCCTTCAGGAGCGGGAAAATCAACTATTTCTTCACTATTATTGCGTTTCTATGAACCAACAAATGGAAGTATCTTATTTGATAATATTCCAAGTTCGAACTTTAATAGAAGAGAACTAAGAAATCAAATGGCTATTGTTCCGCAAGAGGTAATATTATTTGGAGGGACAATAGAAGAAAACATTGCTTACGGTAATCCAAAAGCATCCTTTGAGGAAATTGAAAATGCTGCAAAACAAGCAAATGCGCACAATTTTATTTCAGAATTTCCTGAAGGATTTAAAACCACGGTTGGAGATAGAGGAATTCAATTATCTGGCGGGCAAAAACAAAGAATCGCTATTGCACGAGCAGTTTTGAAAAATCCTAAAATTTTAATTCTGGATGAAGCAACCAGTTCTCTCGATTCGGAATCAGAAAAATTAGTGCAAGATGCATTAGAAAAGTTGATGGTAGGGAGAACGTCCTTTGTCATAGCCCATCGATTATCGACTATAAAAAACGCAGATAATATACTCGTAGTTGATAGAGGAGCCATAGTAGAGTCAGGAACGCATCAAGATCTCTCCAATAACGAAGGTATCTATGCTAAGCTCAGCAGTATTCAATTCGAAAATAAATAAACAACGTATAATAATTGCTTCGTTGCGCTTATTCTTTCTTTAATCTTTTTTTAACTTTTAGTCAGTAGCTTTATACCTGAACTACTTATTATGAAAAAATATTTCACACTTGTTTCTGTAACCATATTCCTGATAACAATTACATTAATTTTATATCCCAACTTTCGCTCTACGGTTATTAATGCGAAAACTATTGTTGCGATACAACCTTTTGGAGAGTTCAGTTCAACAGAAGCTAAAATCATACAAGAAGAAATAGCTGAGTTCTATCATTTAGAAGTCACCGTATTAAAACCCGTAGAACTGCCAAAAAATGCATATATCAATATGAAAAGTTCAAGATATAGAGCAGACACCTTGATTCGTTTTCTACGAAAGAATATGGACAGTAATTACAACTTTGTCATTGGATTAACGGATAAAGACATATCTACAATAAAATATAGTAATAAGTCAACAAAAAAAATAAAGGAACCAAATTATAAATATGCTGATTGGGGGATTTTCGGATTAGGATTTATGCCGGGGGAAAGTTGTATTGTATCTACTTTTAGGCTTAAAGAAAAAAACTTTCGAAGTAGGTTCATAAAAATATGTTGCCATGAATTAGGTCATAACTTTGGACTACAACATTGCTCTGATAAAACTTGCATAATGCAAGACGCCGCCGAAACAATTAAAACAATTGACAACGTCCAACTAAACCTTTGTAATTCTTGTAAAAAGAAAGTTGGTTTTCATAAATACTAAAAGCACATAGAAATATTTAATTCTAGCAGAATTTATCGCCCAATATCAATTAACACTATGAATATAATTCCTGTGTCGGCTCAAAAAGAATAAGTCAAACAAATTATTATTTCGGCATCTAACTTAACATTTCGAAACTAGGGTCTAAAAGACCATTAAACTTAACGCTATAATGGTGATTAAAGGCTTCTAATACCTCTATTCTGTTTTCTTTTAAGACAGTTTGGTTGGAAAGTAAATCAAAAAATTTCTGATCATCAAGACTCAATAACACCGGATTCATGTTAGATTTAAACACGCCTATTTCAATACCTATTTCATAATAACTCCTTAAGTCTAACATTACATTTTTTTGAAAAATTACAACTTTTCTCCAAACTTTTGGATAGCTCACTTTTATTTGGAGTAATAATTTGTTGGAGACATCAAAAATTTGAACACAAAAAAATAACATAGCCTTCCGGTATCTTTCCGTATAGGGTAAGGTTATATTTTCTAAAACAGTTTGGTATTCTGCAATTACACTCAACTTATACGTTATGGCCGCTTGAATTATTTCTTCTTTAGAAGAAAAATGATTGTAAATAGTTGTTTTACTTATCCCTAAATCCTTTGCCATTTTTGACATGGAAAAATTTTCTACACCGTTATTTTGGAAATATACCATAAATCGAACCGTGTGTTTTTCTCTTATTTCACGATCCTTATAACGGTCTCTTTCAGTCGATTTTCTCCCCATTACTCAAGTTCAAAAGGGATTTTAGATTCAATTAAACCATTGAATTTAACCTTAAAGTGATCATTAAAAGCCTTCCTAAGTGTAAGGTTGTTTTTAATTAAAAAACTTTGATTAAATAACAATTCAAAAAACAAACGATCTTCTCTTGCTAATAATTTTGGATTTACTTTTATAAAATTACCACTAGCCATGCCCTCTTCGTAATAACGAATTAAACCTTTCATAGCAGCATCTTGAAAATTATTAACCAAAGCCCACACTTCAGGATATAGTTCCTTTAAGTCGTCAATAATTAGTAATGAAATATCATATAATTGTTGTGTATAATACTGAATAGATTTGTAGTACCTTTCAACGAATCCTAACTGATAATTAAATAGTATTTTATGAAAATCCTTGATCGAATCTATTTTTAAACGAACAGCAAACTCTACTATTTCATCTTTAGATGAGAAGTGATTGTAGATGGTACCTTTACTTATACCCAAGTATTCAGCCATTTTCTCCATATTAATTTCACGAATGCCATATTCTTGAAAATAAGGCATCGCATTATTAATCCATTTCTTTCTTTTCTCTAAATCACTACTTCTTATTTTATTTAATGACCTTCTTCCCACTGTTTACATAGATTTACACTTCAAATATAGATTTTTCTGAGATTAGAATCCATTCAAACAGTATAATTCGTAATTTCGCCCAGCTAATCATAATATGAAATGAGTACAATTTATTTAGATTTTGAAAAACCAATCGAAGAGTTAAACGAACAAATCGTTAAAACCAAAGAGGTTGGAGAAAAAGGAAAGGTTGATATCACCAGTACCTTAACAGAACTGGAAAAAAAACTAGAAAACACCACAAAAGAGATTTATGACAATCTTACTCCTTGGCAACGTGTACAAGTAAGTCGTCATCCCGAAAGACCCTATACATTGGATTATATTAACGAGATTACAGATGGAGATTTTTTAGAACTTCACGGTGACCGAAACGTTAAAGATGACAAAGCAATGGTAGGTGGACTTGGAATGATTGATGGAAAATCTGTAATGTTTATAGGTCAGCAGAAAGGGAGAAATACTAAGCAACGTAAATTCAGAAACTTTGGAATGGCAAATCCGGAAGGGTACCGAAAAGCTCTTCGGTTGATGAAACTTGCCGAAAAGTTTAACAAACCTGTTGTCTGTTTAATTGATACTCCAGGTGCATTTCCTGGACTAGAAGCAGAAGAAAGAGGACAAGGCGAAGCGATTGCAAGAAACCTTTATGAAATGATGGTACTAAAAGTCCCTATCATCTGTGTCATAATAGGTGAAGGAGCTTCTGGTGGTGCTCTAGGGATTGGAATTGGAGACAAAGTATTAATGCTAGAAAATACATGGTATTCTGTTATCTCACCTGAATCATGTTCATCCATCCTATGGAGAAATTGGGACAACAAAGAAAAAGCAGCTGAAGCGCTAAAACTCACAGCCAAAGACATGCTGAAAAATAAATTAATTGATGGAATAATTAAGGAGCCCTCAGGTGGGGCGCATACTTCTCCGGAAAAAATGCATAAAAAATTAAAGACTGAATTAAAAAAGCATATCAATAAACTTTCCGAAGTACCAATTGACAATTTAGTTGAAAGCAGAATTG
>JAQWQH010000135.1 GCA_029244805.1 Flavobacteriales bacterium | reverse complement strand
AATATGAGTGGAGGGTCCGAAACTGAATTCAGGAAGCCGGGCTGTGATAATTGTCACGGAACGGGAATTTACGATAGTAGCTTTGTCTATAAAATAAATACTTCCACATTGTTGATTGAGGCGATTGTGAAGGTTGGGGCAGTTCCTAAATATTTGGCAGCTACACCTGATAGCAAATATGTATTGGTTACCAATTGGAGTAGCAGTGATTTGAGTATTGTAGATACGGACAAATTAAAAGAAATTAAAAGAATAAAATTGGGAACTTATCCTAGAGGAATTGAAGTGGATAGCGCAGGAGCTAAAGCTTATATAGCTATAATGGGATCAAGTAAAATAGCGGTTATTGATTTAAGAACTTTTGAGAAGACTTGGATAAAAGATGTTGGAAGATCTCCTCGTCATTTATGTATGAGTCCAAAAAATGATTATTTGTATGTAAGCTTGAACGGAGATGGAGTAGTTGGCAAAATCGATTTATCTACCAATGAGATGAAGAAAGTTAAAACAGGAAGTCTTCCCCGTTCGATGGCTCTCTCTGGAGATGGAAGGCATTTGTACGTGGTGAATTATGGAAGTGATAAATTAACAAAAGTGACAACTTCAGACATGAAGGTTGTAGACAATATTAAAACAAATGATAAGCCAATCGGCATTACCTATGACAATGAAACTAACAATATATGGGTGGCTTGTTACGAAGGCAGTATTATGGTGTTTCATGATAGCTATTATGATTCTACAATAACAGATTTGCTATATGATGAATTGCTTGCGCAAAATTCTCAGGAAATAGATTTTAGAAAAAAGGTTCCAGGAATTGCATGGCCACTGCAAGATAAGGAAACTCGGTTGGAATTAGAAATTGAAAAGTCCGTAGAGATTTTGCAGGTTAAAATTAGTAGTAATAAAGTGAATAAATATTATTTGATAGCTGGGAGTTTTAAAAACAAATTAAACGCTGAGAAGTTGGTCAAAGAATTATCTCGTAAAGGGCATAATTCGTTTATCCATTTTAACCTAGAGAACCAATTTACTTATGCTTGTGTCAGCTCTTGTGCAAGCAGATCAATGGCAATTAAAGAGGCTAATTCGCTAAAAAAAGCTGGTATTACTGTCTGGTTGTATTCGGTTAGGTAACCAATAATGGATAAAAATTGGTTACTTTTATGTTAGGTTTTTTTATTTAAATTTGAATTAACTAAGGATGAAAAACTAAATATGACTTATGAATACACAATATTCAGGAATAAAGGAAATTGAATTAGATAAAGGTTTTATTCAGATTTTGGAAAAAAATATAATCCTTTTGAAATTTAAAGAAGATGGTGCCTTTGATTTAAGAGATGCGATTGAAACAAACAAGGCTATCTACTCAATTGTGAAAGGTAAGCCGTTCTTGTCTTTGATTGATGCGCGTAAATACGGAAGTATTTCAGCTAGTGCTCGAGAGTTTTTGGCAAAAGATACTTTGACCAAGGAAATTAAAATTGCTGAAGCAATTGTAATTAATACTTTGCCCGCCAGATTATATGCTAAATTTTATATTCGTTTAAGTAAACTAGCTAATCCAGCTAAAATATTCAGTGACATTCACGATGCTAAATTGTGGTTGCAATTACAACAAAAAATCATGTTTGGAGAAGTGCATGAGAGAGATGTCCGTTTTAATGAGAAATTCAAGCATAACTAGTTGTGTTTATTAGTTACAATTGCAATCTGGTTTTTCCGAGAATAAATATTCTACCGAGTAAGTTGTGCTTTTATCTGTTTCTTCTTTCAGCCTGGCTATTCTATTTAGCCTTGTTTTAGTAGCTCCTTGCTCAACCCAAAATACGAATAAGGCATCATTTATTTCCTGTTCAATAAAATACAATGGATTTGGTTTCTTATTTGGATAACTGTGATCGAACAACACTTTTCCATTTGCAAATAGCGCGTCAATATCTTTGTCTGTGATTTCATAGCAATCCATTTCGCATCTAAAAACTTTTTCAAATCTCAATGTATTTGAAGATAGTTTTTCTAATGTCATATCATTAGGTAAGTACATGGCTTTTGTAAAGTCAGATTCTTCAGAGCAGTTTTTCGATATTTCTAGGTCATTGAATTTCGAAATGAAAACAACGGAGTCTCTTTCGTATAAGTCAAAAGAAATTTTTAAATCATTATGCTCAATAACATATACTTTTTGCTCACTTTCTTTATTAACGTTGTTTAATTTATAATTTGCAATTTTTGCATTTGTAGAACTTGCTTTAAAGTTAACATCGCCATTATCTAGTAATAAAAAGACATCTTTTTTAGTTATGTTGTTACTTGCCATCATACAAGAATCCTGCGCAGTGAAATAGATGTTGCTGGTGCGAATGGAGTTAAGGACTCTTTCGTTAGGCAACCATTCGCAGCCTCTACCTTTAAAAATGAGTAAGCAAGCAATTATTCCAATGCTAAAACCTACTAAATAATATTTTAATCGACCTCCAAAATTCATATGTCTTTTATAAAAAAGTCCCATCCTGAATGGTATCGGGATGGGACTTAAAAATTACTGTTAATATCAGTATCTCCGGAGAGAAAAATCTAATATCTGTAATGATCTACCTTATATGGTCCTTCAACTTTAACATCAATATAATCCGCTTGATCTTGTGTCAATGTTTCTAGCTCAACACCAATTTTAGCTAAATGTAATCTTGCTACTTTTTCATCCAAGTGTTTAGGTAACATGTATACTTCATTTTTATATGCATCAGTATTGTTCCATAATTCTAATTGAGCTAATGTTTGGTTTGTAAATGAATTACTCATTACAAAAGAAGGATGTCCAGTTGCGCAACCTAAATTTACCAATCTACCTTCAGCTAAAACGAATATAACATTACCATTAATATTGTACTGATCAACCTGTGGTTTGATAGTGTCTTTTGTTTCGCCGTACTTACCATTTAACCAAGCCATATCGATTTCATTGTCAAAATGCCCAATGTTACAAACGATTGTCTGGTCTTTCATTGATTCAAAGTGTCTACCCTCGATTATGTTAAAGTTACCAGTAGTGGTAACAATAATGTTTGCTTCTTTACAAGCATCATCCATTCTCTTTACTTCAAAACCGTCCATTGCAGCTTGCAATGCACAAATTGGATCAATTTCAGTAACAATAACTCTTGCACCTGCACCAGCTAAGGAAGCAGCTGAACCTTTGCCAACGTCTCCGTAACCAGCCACGACAGCAACTTTTCCAGCCATCATAACGTCTGTAGCTCTTCTAATTGCATCAACTAAAGATTCCTTACATCCATATTTGTTATCAAATTTTGACTTAGTAACTGAATCGTTTACGTTGATTGCTGGCATAACCAGTGTCCCGTTTTTAACTCTTTCATATAATCTATGAAC
>JAQWQH010000126.1 GCA_029244805.1 Flavobacteriales bacterium | reverse complement strand
CTGCAACAACAATTCCCCCTAAAACATTACCATAAGAAAATCCTCCTCCATTTGCGATTGCTACAATTTCAGAACGTAGTATTTTCCTTTGTTGGGCTTGAATCATCAACTTCTGGTTTTCCACCATTTGTTGCAATTCAGGGTTTTTTGTAAGTTGATTTTTAAATGCCGCCAATTCATCTGCAGACATATTATTCGATAAGTAATTATCTATTTGTTCGTATATATTTAATGAATCTCTCATGTCTCTAGGTTTAAGAATGTTTAAATTGATTTGCTAACTTTACTGCTTGCTCAACACATTTATACTTTTGTGTTTTAGCAGAATTAACACTTGTATATCCCAATTTTTCAGCGATATCTTTCATTTTCCATTTCTGGAAATAGAAAAGCTCAAAAATTGCTTTACACTTTTCAGTTATGGAAGTTAAAACCCCTTCAAGCAACTTTAGTTTTTCTTCCTTTTCTTCATTGTAACCTAAATCCTCTTCAGAGATAATGAGGGTATCACTCCATTCTAATTCATGAATTTTATTTTGTTTTCGTAATTGGTTTTTCCACAAAAAACGATTTACACCATATAGATAAGTCGTTAACTTAGAAGTAAGCACAAACTTTGGGTCTAATACTTTTTCAATAATCAAGATTAAACTATCGTGAAATATCTCTTGTGCTATTGCTTCATCTCCTCCAGATGAGCAGATTAACGCTTTAATTTTTGGAAATTCTTTATATAGGAAACGGACAGCCTTATTGCGCTTTCCTTGCCTTATTTGGGATATGATTTGTTCGTCTTTCATAAATGTTCTTTTGTCATTTATGTAGCACGTTTAAAAAAGTAACCCAAATATTTGGAAATTTATTCAATAACAGCAGATAAACCCTTCTCTAGAAGCGTTTCGCAAATCGGTTTTAATGTCTCAAATTCTCCTCTCTTGATTTGACATTTACCATTATTATGAACGATATGGGCGCACTGTTCAGCCTGAATCATTGAATGCTCACAATATTTAGTTAGCTGATTAATAACGTGATCAAAAGTATTAACATCGTCGTTGTAAAGAATTAAATCTTTAAGTTCTACGATTTTTTCTTCAATCAATACTTCTTCTTGTGTTTGATTCATTTCTGACATATCCCAAATTTATAAAATAATTTGATTGGTAATACAAACATCTACAAAATAGGTTCATTAAAACAGTAATTCAATAATTGATTTACCCGTCCATATATAAATACTTACGAGTATTATTTCGCCCAAGAAAACTGCAAAAATGAATTTCCAAAATGTCATTTTAATGGTACCAGCTACATAACAAATCAAATCGGTTGGAACAGCAGGAAAAAAGGACCACAATAACACAATTGAAAAACCATATTTATCCATCTTCCTACGAACACCCTCCATACGTGTTAAGTTCTTACCTTTAAATAATTGTTCAGGTGTCAATATAGCTGCAGCCTTGTAAACCAGGGTGGCTCCAATAAGAATACCGATCATTGACACAATTAACACAAATACGGGGTCAACAGGATATAGCACCGTGCCCATTAGCACAAACAAAGTACTTGGCAGAAAAAACAAAGCTCTTATGCAAGATAGTGCAATAAACACGATCAGTATTAAGCTACTGTTATCGTGCAGCAACGTTTTTAAACATTCTGCAGTAAGAGAATCAGGGTAAATTAAGAAAAACGTTACAGTTATTAATATTAGGGTTATCCACGTCCATCTTAAATATTTCTTAAACTGTTTCATCGAAAACAATAGTACGATATTTCGCACAAAAAAAGCGCATGTGTGAAAAAATGCGCTTTCTAGATTTATTTTACCCTAGTTTAAGAGTCATTCCTTCAAAAATAATTTTGGTTGTACCCTTACCTACTTTAACCGCCCTTTTCTTTAAATCTGGTTTCTAAAGGAAGTCAGCTAAATTGTTTATTTTAGAACTTATTTTTTTTCAACTTCAATATGGTGCTTGTTATCTTTGTCTGTTGCTTTTTTTTATTAATTATGGCAATCCGTACATCACCGTTTTTAAAAAGTTGATTCACCTCGAAAATAAATTTTATTCTATGTCGTTATCGCCTTATTTCACTAAATTTACGCCCAGAATATAAAACAATGAGAAATCTATTTACGCTTACTTTTTTAATAATCTCTACAAGTAGTTTAGCGCAAAACACTATTCTATTTGAAGATTTTAATGATGGCTTTCCTGCAGGATGGCAAACAATTGATGGAGATGGTCTTGCTCCCTATAACGACCCTGCAGTAAATTTCATTTCGGATTCTTGGGTAATGCATGAGGATTTTGATACTTTGGGCATAAACGATTCCGTTTTAATTAGTAATTCCTGGTTTGAAACCGCTGGCAGCGCCGATAATTACATCGTTTTACCTGCATTAACATTGGGTACTTTTGGAAATTACATCTCATTTGATTGCAAGTCAAAAGATCAATCGTACCCCGATGATTATGAAATTTTATTCTCGCATTCGAGTCTAAATACGTTTACAAGTAACCCCGTTATTTTTGATTCAGTTGGACCATCATACTGGACAAACTATACTGTTTCATTAGACAGCGCAGGAATTACAGGTGAAACTGTTTACTTGGCGTTTAGACACAATGCCTATGACCAATTTATTTTAGAAATTGACAATATCAAAGTATTTACAGAAAGTCCTGTGGGGATCGCAACTGAAGATTTAAACAAGATTTCATTTTATCCGAACCCCGCCAAAGAGTTTTTAACGGTTACAGGTCTCTCGGAAATTACTTTTTATTCGATAGCAGACATTAATGGGAAGTTGATTCAAAACGGAACCACCTTTAACAAAATCAGTCTGGAAAACATTACGAGTGGATTCTATTTTCTTACAATAGGAAATACTATTTCGAAAAAGTTGATTGTAGAATAATTTCTAATTTGCTTCTTTGAAAATAACATTAGAAAATATTGTCCCAAACCCAATGAAAGATGAAGCTTTCTCTAGCGAAAGTATCTGGGAAAAGGAATGCATATTAGAATCCAATCAATCCTATTTAATATCATCCGATTCAGGAAAAGGTAAAAGCACCTTACTTTCCTACATTTATGGCCTTAGGGCTGATTATTCTGGTTCAATAAGTATTGATCAAGAAAACCAAAAAAATATTTCCATAGATGGTTGGTCAAAATTAAGGACCCATAAATTATCCTATCTAATACAGGACTTAAGGCTATTTAATCACCTTTCAGTTTGGGATAATTTAACTTTAAAAAATGATTTAACGAATCATAAAACTACTTCTGAAATTGAGAACATGCTTGATCAATTTGGTTTATTATCTAAGAAAAATCAATTGGCAGGAAAACTTTCTTTAGGGCAACAACAGCGAGTAGCGCTTATTCGCTGTTTGCTTCAACCATTCGAATTTTTATTGTTAGACGAGCCTTTTAGCAATATCGATGACACCAATATTAAAATAGCCAAAAAACTAATAAATCAAGAGTGTAAGGCTAATAATGGTGGGTTTATATTAGCTACACTAGGCCACGATTATGAATTTGAAAATGTAACTACTATCTATTTGTAGGAAAGAACTATTATGAAAAAAGCGATTAATAAAAAACAAAATATTTTCACCCTTGCGTTTTCCGCCTTGGGTGCTATTTTGGGTTTTACGCTATTATTAATAACACTTCAATTATTTACAGATGTTGACACCATTTTTAATTCGGAAGCTGATGCAATTGATTCAGAATACCTTGTGCTTAAAAAGCATGTCTCAACCCTAAATACAATTGGACTTTCAAGTAACACGACCTTTGATTCTGATGAAATTGAAGAAATTAATAGTCAAGATTTCATTAAAGACATTGCGCCATTTAACAACGGAACCTTTGAGGTAATGGCAGTATTAGGAATGGAAGGCGGAAAATTCCCTGCAATGAAATCCTTGGCGTTTTTTGAAACGGTTCCAGATCAATTCATTGATGTAGAGACGAACAACTGGGGATGGAAGAAAGGAGACACCAAAGTTCCTATTATTTTGCCCAATACTTATTTAGATGCTTATAATTTTGGTATCGCTCAAGCTGCTGGTACGCCGCAAGTAAGCAAAGGAGTTATTGGAGCTTTTTCCATTAAGCTAGAAGTTTCTGGAAATGGCAAAAAAGCTGAATACTTAGGAAATGTTATCAATTTTTCTGATCGAATAAATTCAATTTTGGTTCCTAAAAGCTTTTTAGATTTTGCAAATACGGAATACGGAGTCCCTTCAAAACAGGAAATATTTAGAGTAATTGTAGAAGTTACAGATGCCAATGATCCATCTTTAAAAAAATATATTGAAGAGAATGGTTATGAAACAAATAATGAGCAATTAAAAGGTGGTAAAGTAGAGCAAATACTGCGCGGCTTCTTAAATTTTCACGTACTCATTGGAATAATAATTATTCTTCAATCTGCCTTTCTATTTGTATTGTATTCTCAAATTTTAATTCAAAAATCGAAATATGAAATTCAGTTGTTGTTAATTCTTGGTTATAAGTGGAAAGCCATAACGAATCAAATAAACAAATCATTTATATGGGTATTTATGCTTGTCGGATTCGTTTCATTCTTATGTTTTGGAGCCGTTAAACTTTGGTTTAATGCCTGGTTATATAAAGAAGTTGGAATGGAAGTAACAAGTCTAGTTTCATTAAATACGCCGCTTTTTGGTCTTGGATTCTTGCTATTATTCTTATTCCTGACAGGGTTTAATATTTCTAATAAAGTAAAACAACTATCAAAACCGAATTCTTAATTTTTTGTTAAAGTTGACTATATAAAGCATCCAAAATATATTTGGTGCGTCATTTGTTATACTTTCGAATTGAGAAAAGAAAACATCTTAAAAATATGAAAAAGCTTTTAATACTAATCATTCTATTTTCTGCCATCGGAGCAAGTGCTCAATACAGCCTAAAGTTTAAGGTCAATGGTTTAAAAGACACTACAATATTTCTTGCGAGGTATTTAGGTGACAAGTTATATTACGCAGATACAGCTGAAGCTAAAAACGGTATAGTTGAATTTGAAAATCAATACGATGAAGGTGTTTATACATTAATCTGCCCCGGCCCAAAATGGTTTGAAGTTATTTTAGCAGATAAAGAAATTGAAATGGAGACTTCCATCAGCAACTTCATAACAAATATGAAGGTTAAAAAATCTATAAATAACAAAATCTTTTACGATTACATCAAATTTATAAACGAGAAAAAGAATGAAGCAAAAGACAAGAATGAGGACAAAGCACTCATGGGCAGGTTAGATAAAGAGGTTAAAGCTTATCAAAATAAATTAGTGGCTGAGAACAAAGATTTACTTGTAGGAAAGCTAGTTAACATGTCAATTGACCCTATCATTCCTGAAGCTATAATGAAAAATGACACTTTACGATACCGCTATTACAAAGAGCATTATTGGGACAATATTGATTTATCGGACAAAAGGTTAGTTCATTACCCTGCGTTCAAGAACAAATTAGAGTTCTTCTTTGAAAAAATGTTATTGCAACAGGCTGATACTATATGTGCAAATGCGCACACGTTAATTGAACAAATTGAAAACGGATCTGAAATGTTTAAATATGTTGTTCATTTTATAACCTATAAGTACGAAACTTCGAAAATAATGGGAATGGATGCGGTTTTCTATTGTATGGCAGATTCTTATTATTGCCCTGCGGATAAATCCAGAGCTTATTGGTTAGATCCAGATAAATTAAAAGAGTTGTGTGAAAGAAAAGATGCAATAGGCCCATTAAGAGTAGGTCAGCCTGCACCTAGAATTATTCTTGCAGATACTACCGAGGAAAAGTGGGTAGATTTCTACACACAAGTAAAAACGGAGCATACTGCTCTTATATTTTGGGCGGATGATTGCGGACATTGCAAGAAAGAAATGCCAAAATTAAAGAAGTTATATGCCGAACTAAAGGAAAAAAACATTGACATCGAATTCGTTGCAGTTGGAACTAGTCTTGAAAATAAAGGATGGAAGAAATTTATTAAAGAGAATAACCTTCCCTGGATAAATATTTCAGATTTTACAGATGCAAATGAAAATCCAATGAAATACTTAAACCAACTAAGAGTAACAGATTTACAAAGCTTAAACTTTAGAAAAACGTATGACATTTTCAGTACTCCTCAAATTTACCTTTTGGATAAGAATAAAGTAATTAGAGCAAAAAAACTGGATGCGAAAAACCTGGCTAAAATTTTAGAACATAAATTAAGTATCGATCTTGATTATGAAGAGCCAGAGGAAGAAGAAAAGAAAAAGGAGAATACGCATTAATTAATATACTTGTTAACGAAGTGTTAAAGAATAAATAAGTGAGAGAAACCTGATTATATTTGTAATTAGGAAATTCAAATTAAAAACAACAAATAAAATTACAATTATGAAAAAAGCAATCTTAACATTTGGGATGATGTTGTTAGCAGTTATGGCATTCGAAGTTAATGCTCAAGCTACAGCTGTACCTGCTGCAAAAGCTATCCAAGTTGGTGGTGCCGAAATTAGCTTCGAAAAAGAGGTTCATGACTACGGTGTTATGGAACAAAATGGTAACGGACAGTGTGAATTTGTATTTACAAACACCGGAACGGAGCCATTATTAATTACCAACGCCAGAGGATCTTGCGGATGTACTGTGCCAGATTGGCCACGTGAGCCTATCGCACCTGGAGCTTCTTCTGCTATCAAAGTAAAATATGATACAAAGAGACTCGGTTTAATTAACAAATCTGTAACGATTACCTCAAATGCAGAGACTTCAACTAAAATTATTAGAATTAAAGGTGAAATTAAAGCACCAGCTGCTGGAGCAACGCCTATCAAACCTGTTGATGGACCTGCAATTAAAAAAGGATAATCAAATCATTACACTATTTAAAAACTCCGATTATTATAGTCGGAGTTTTTTTTTACCTTAAATTTTCATCATGAAGTTATTTCTTGCCATCCTACTATTTTCATCTTCCGTAAACGGAATTAGTCAAGCCAAGATTACGTTTGAAGAAAAAACCCATAGGTTTCCAAAAACAAAAGAGGGAGTTTTACTAGAACATGATTACGCTTTCACAAACACTGGAAATGAACCGCTAATAATTGATGGAATAAAAGTTACTTGTAAGTGCACTAAATTTACTTATCCTAAAACCCCCATTTTACCCGGCGAAAAAGGTATTGTTCATGTTTCTTTTGATACCAACAAAAAATATGAATGGCAAAATAGAACATTGATAATTTCAAGTAATGCCGAAAAACCTACAAGTATTATTCGTTTTAAAGTAATGGTTGTAAACCAAAAGCATTAACTTTATTAAGACCTAACACCCCCTGTATTTGGAACATATATCTGTAAAATGACCCTATATATACGATGCAATTATTAGCCAAAATAAATTTTAAAGTTGTCAAAAATATTTTCAAATAGAACAAAATATATCGTACTCATTCTTATAATGTTTAGGTTTATTTACCTAAACTACATGAATTGGAAATACGGTTATTTTACAACAGGAATACCAGGAGTTCAATATTGGCTGGATTCAGACAGGTATTTATTGGGAGCCGAAAGTATATTAAACGGCACTCCAATTATCGGAAGAGGAAATCAATATTTGGGATATTTAATTTTTATAGCTCTGATTAAATTCATGAGTTTATCATTAGAATTTGTTATCGTATTTCAAATAATTATCGCAGTTATTGCTGCTTTTACTTTATTTAATTTAGCAAAAGCTATTACCGGCAATAGTATCAGCGGATATGTAGCAATTACTCTTTACCTTTTAAATCCTTTTATCACAACGTGGCATACATTTATTCTTACTGAATCTTTGTATTCTTCACTTGTCATTTTTACATGCTGGACATTTTACAAAGCATTCACTTTCCGGTCTTACAAAAATATTCTCATTTTCATTATTGTTCTCTTACTAACCATTTTGATACGACCCAATGGATGGATATTTTTACCGTTGCTTATAGGCTTTTGTCTCTTTTACTCTAAACTCCAACTTAAAATTAAAATATCAGGTCTAGTAATTATCTTTTTCTCGTTTATCTTTCTAGCTAGTACTGTTCCTGCTTTTCAAAAAGCGATTAGTTTGACTACGCCTGTTGAACTTATGCAAGAAGGAGAAGTCGTATGGGGGCACCCAGAATTAAGAATTGAGATGCCAAAGGAAAATTTTTCTGATGAACAGAATTGGTATCAGGGCTATAAATACATAATCAAACATCCATTATCTTGCAGTAAATTAGCTTTTGTTAGAGTTGGATACATGTTCATTCAAATACGTTCACATCATTCACCAGCTTTTAAAGTTCATATACTTTTATGGATTATACCCGCCTATCTGCTCGCTTTAATCGGAATTCTTAAATTCAGGCAATCGAAGATTACGCGCATTGCTTTAGCCATAATATTAGGTCATGCATTTATTGTCGGATTGACTTATGCTACTCATGAATCACGCTTCCTGATATATATACTACCAATAATCTATTTACTCAGTGGATGCGGGTTCGTTTATTTAATGGATACAATAATTCCTTTTTTCAATAAACGAAAAAGTGATTATCGATTAAAGTAAACAAACACTGGTTTAAATATACTATGATTAATGCTATGGACGATTATTTCAAATTTAATAAAATGAAAAAATTGCATACCGATTTTATGTACTTTAGCATACACCACAATCAATAAATTCCAAATGAGAATTAGAGATAAAATAGATCTCAAGACATTGATTATTATATCCAATGTTATCTTCATCTTGCTGTATGTTATTTTAGCATCAAATAACAGAATAGCGCATGATGATTATTATTCCATTTATATAGTCAATAAATTGGGAGTCATTGATTCGGTCATTTATCAATATAACAATTGGTGCACAAGGTATATTTCTGTTTTCCTCAGCTTTACCATATCTAGTTTACTTAAGTACAAGTACACACTATTTATTTATAATATTATATTACTGAAGCTATTTGTAATTTCAGTTTACTACTCCTTAAATGCCTGTAAAAGCATATTAAATGAATCGGCAAGAAATGATAAATTACAAATACTGAATTACTCCGTTTTTTTTGTTTCAGCAATATTTTACGCATCATTTAACATTGGAGAAACATGGTTTTGGCTATCATCCACCAGCACTTATTTGTTAAGCGTTATTATGCTCTTCTTTGCATTTTCATTTATTTTTAACAACAAGGGAAATATGGCAAACAAGATTTCTATTACTCTTGTATCAGTTTTTATTGGAGGCTCTAATGGCACGCTGAGTCTGCTATTACTTTTAGTATTATTTGTATTATTCCTTTTATATAAGCAGAAAAATAAATTAATAGCAAATAAACTATTGTTATCATTTGTGTGCGTCTTAATAAGCTTTCTGATTCTTTATTCAGGTAATGGTAATAATATCAGAAGCGGTTGCTTTAATTCGATAAGTGTTTTAGATAGTTTTATACTAAATATCAAAACGACGGCCATCATATTATTTATGAGGGTTCCAAATATTCTTATTTATATATTGCTATTCATAATTCCCACATTTCATATTTTTGGGAATACCCAAAATATAACGAAATCAACTTTTACAAAAAGATTTTTAGTATCCACATCTATTCTGTTATCATTGCTCTTTGTTTTCCAATTACCAATAACTTATAAAACGCAAGATGTCGCTGCGGTAAGAACGCTGCTGCCTATTTCAATTCTCTTTTTTATATATGGTTTGTATTTGATTTATAACATCAATCAAATTGAATCTTTTAGATTGAGGATTCCTAAAACTTTTGCACCACTTGTTCTTGTATGCATAATTCTTTTCAATTTTTGGAATCTGCAGACTCAATACAAAGTAACTGAGAATTATGCATCTAAATATGATGAGAGAATAGAAACCATAAAAAAACTATCACACATGGATACAATTGCTCTTAAACCCCTTCCATCTTCAGGATTTTTATATTCATCTGAGATTACTTTTGATGCTAATCATTTCAGCAATAAACAAATGAAGGTAGGCTTACAAATAAAATCCGAACTTATCCTAAGAAAAACAAAACATACATAGCTATTTCATCCTTACCTTTACCAACCAATTACCTATTATGAAAAAACATATTATTTATTTCTGCATTTTGCTTTCCCAAATAGTTGCTTGTGCACAAGAAAAATACAACAGTTTGTTCTGGGAAATATCAGGAAACGGACTAACAGAGCATTCATACTTATACGGGACGATGCATACACAAGATGACCGGGCTTTCCAGTTTAAGGATGGTGTAATGGAGGCTTTTAACCAAGCAGAAACATATGCGATGGAGCTGAATATGGACAGTTTAGACCAAGAAGGTCTATTGAGCAAATTAATCATGGATTCAGTATACTCACTTAAAACATTATTAACGGCGAATGAATATAAAACAGTTTCAGATTTCTTTAGAGATTCGTTGGGGCAGCCCTTATTTATGTTTGAAAAGATGCAGCCGCTTTTTACATCACAAATGGTTGCTTTAAGAGATTTAGAAGCACAACAAACCGACGCATTGGATATTTACTTTTTTAAAGAGGCAAAGAAGCAAAAAAAACAGACAATTGGCTTAGAAAAAACGATAGAACAAATTGATGCGTTTAGTGCTATACCATACGAAATGCAGGCTAAGAACTTAGTTGACGCAGTAAAAGACTATGGAAAAGAAGAGGATTTAGACATGGATACCATGATAAAATATTATGTTGACGGAAACCTAGACAAACTTTTGGAAATGACAACAAAAGATGAAGACCATGAAGAAATGTCTAAAATTTTTAACGATATTTTTTTAGTAAAACGAAATTATAACATGGCCGACAGAGCTGAGCCATATATTAAAAAAGGAAGTTCTTTTATTGCCATTGGTGCTGCTCACTTGCCTGGAAAAGAAGGTGTCATTGAATTACTTCGTAAAAAAGGTTATAAAGTAATTGCAAAATAAACTCGTGATTCCGAAATCAATATGCTTAATGCCATGGATTCATTTATATGTGGATACAGGTGGAAATGCCAAAGCTTGTTGCAACACGAGTATTACCTATGGCAATGTAAATAAAGAAAGTTTAGCATCAATTTGGAATGGAGACTCGATTAAAAAATTTAGAAAAAACTTATTAGAAGGTAAGCAAGATAAAAGGTGCGCATCTTGCTTTAAAAGAGAAGCAGTTAATAAAAGTAGTGTTCGTACTGAAACCTTAGACAAATACCAATCTTACCTTAAATGGCTTCCAAAGACATCTTCTGATGGCACATGCAAGCATTCAAAACCTGTTTATTTAGATATTCGCTATAGTAACGTTTGTAATTTGAAGTGTAGAACCTGCTGGCATGGAGCAAGTTCTAGCTGGTTTAATGACGCTAAATTATTGAAAACGAATTTTGGTGATAAAGCCATAATTAAAGCAACACCCGAGAATGAAAAATTCATTGACGACTTGTTCACCTTGGACACGGAATTAGCGGAAGTATACTTTGCTGGTGGGGAGCCATTGATGATGGAAGAACATTATTCTTTCTTAGATTCTTTACTTGATAAAAATCAAACTAACCTGCATTTACGGTACAACACAAATTTAAGT
>JAQWQH010000104.1 GCA_029244805.1 Flavobacteriales bacterium | reverse complement strand
GTTGTTAATTGCTGAAAGCAAAAGCTTTTCCATATTTCTTGAAGCCTCCTTAGGATTAAACTTCAACATATTCAATGCAGAATAAATATTTTCTCCTCGAACAAGATCAGCAAGTAATCTCATTTTTCTTGGAGATGTCGGTACGTTGTTCAGTTTCGCAATTGCAACTGTACTCTTTGCCTCATTTCTCTTTTCTGCTGTATTTCTTTTTCTAGCGCCCATGTCTAAAGTTATTTACCGCTACTAGCGTTTTTTATCTTTTTTACCTCCATGTCCTCTGTAGTTACGTGTTGGTGAAAATTCACCTAACTTATGTCCTACCATGTTTTCAGTAACATACACAGGAATAAATTTCTTCCCGTTGTAAACTGCAATTGTTAATCCAACAAAATCAGGAGTGATAGTCGAAGCTCTCGACCAAGTCTTGATTACAGATTTGTTACCTTTTTCCTGTGCTTCATCAACTCTCTTCAGGAGTTTGTAATGAATAAATGGAGGTTTTTTTAGTGATCTAGCCATTTGTCAATTATTTCTTTCTTCTATCGATAATAAATCGATTTGAAGCTTTTGTTTTACTTCTAGTTTTAAATCCTTTTGCAGGCAATCCTGTTCTTGATCTAGGGTGACCACCTGATGACTTTCCTTCACCACCTCCCATTGGGTGATCAACTGGATTCATCGCAACACCTCTAACTCTTGGTCTTCTACCTTGCCATCTTGTGCGACCAGCTTTTCCCGATCGAGTAAGACTATGTTCTTGATTAGATACAGAACCAATAGTAGCAGTACACGTAATCAATATCATTCTTACTTCACCTGATGGAAGCTTGATAATAGCATATTTACCATCCCTTGCATTTAACTGCGCATAAGCACCAGCACTTCTTGCAATTGCACCACCTTTACCTGGCTGCATTTCAATGTTATGTATTATTGTTCCTAAAGGAATATCAGACAAAAACATTGTATTCCCAACTTCAGGAGTTGCATCTTTTCCAGATAATACTTTCTGTCCTACCTCCAAACCTTCTGGTGCCAACATATATCTTTTTTCACCATCTGCATACACTATAAGTGCAATAAAAGCAGTTCGTCCTGGATCGTATTCCAATGTTTTAACAGTAGCAGGAATTCCATGTTTATTTCTTTTGAAATCAACAATTCTAATTTTTTGCTTATGACCACCGCCTATATTACGCATCGTCATCTTACCCGTGTTGTTTCTACCACCGTTCTTTTTCCTTCCTATTACTAGGCTTTTCTCCGGCTTATTAGCAGTAGTTGTCAACGGCGCAAAATCATTTGCTACTTTGTGTCGTTGTCCAGGTGTTGTCGGTTTTAACTTTCTTAATCCCATTTTCAGTTTTTCTTAAATGTTTTCATACAAGTCAATAATATCACCTTGGGCTAAAGTAACGATGGCTTTCTTATACGCCTTGTTCCTTTGGTAGATAACACCTTTGTTCGTATGCTTCATTTTCTTTTTACCGCCACCATAATTCATTGTATTAACCGAGTCAACTGCTACTCCGTACAACTTCTCGACAGCGTTTTTTATTTCAATCTTATTTGCGTCTTTACTAACCACAAAACCGTAGCGATTTAACTTTTCGCTTTGAGCAGTCATTTTTTCCGTTAAGATTGGCTTTTCTATAATCCTTTTCATTCTCTTTTAGTTAAAAAGGTTTTCAATTTTTTCGATTGCCCCTTCCGCAATAACTAACCTTTGTGCTTTTAAAATATCGTAAGTTGTTAGTTGATTTGCTGGCATTATTCTAGCTGCTTGGATATTTCTTGCAGATAAATAAACATTCTTGTCGTTATCTGAAATAACAAATAATGTTTTACCATCTGTCATTTTCAAGTTTTCCATTAAGCTTAGGAAATCCTTTGTTTTTGGTTGATCAAATTTTAAATCTTCCAAAATTGTAATTTCCTTATCATTAGCTTTATAAGTCAATGCTGATTTACGCGCTAATTTTCTTAATTTCTTGTTTAAGCTAAAGCTATAATTTCTTGGCCTTGGTCCGAATACTCTTCCTCCACCTTTAAAAAGAGGATTCTTAATACTGCCCGCACGAGCTGTACCTGTTCCCTTTTGCTTTTTAATCTTACGAGTACTTCCCGTAATTTCCGCTCTTTCTTTCGCTTTGTGCGTACCTTGTCTTTGGTTCGCTAAGTAAAGTTTCACATCCATGTAAATGGCATGATCATTAGGCTCAATAGCATAAATCTCTTTACTCAAGCTAACCTTTTTAGATGTAGCTTTTCCGCTTTTGTTATATACTGCTAATTCCATTATTTCTCAACTATTACGTATGAACCCTTTGCACCAGGAACAGAACCTTTAACAATCAAAATGTTTTTGTCTGTTAGTACTTTGAGTACTTGCAAGTTCCCTTGTTTAACACGATCGTTTCCTGTTCGACCCGCCATTCTCATTCCTTTAAATACTCTTGCAGGATAAGAAGCTGCGCCGATAGATCCAGGAGCTCTCATTCTATTGTGTTGTCCATGCGTTGCATCCCCAACCCCATGAAATCCATGACGCTTAACAACCCCTTGAAAACCTTTACCTTTTGACGTTCCAACAACATCTACAAATTCCCCTTCTTCGAATATTTCTATCGTTACTGAATCTCCAAGGTTTTTGTCTTCAAAACCACTGAATTCAATTAATTTTCTCTTTGGAGAGACACCCGCCTTTTTAAAATGCCCTTTAAGCGCATTTGTAGTGTGTTTGTCTTTACGCTCTCCGTACCCAAGTTGAACGGCATTATATCCGTACTTTTCTTCGGTCTTGATTTGTGTAACCACACAAGGTGAAGCTTCGATTAAGGTGCATGGTAAATTTTTACCCTCGGCACTATAAACGCTAGTCATCCCTATCTTTTTTCCAATGATACCAGCCATAATTCTTACTGCTTAATATTAAACTTTAATTTCTACTTCTACACCACTCGGCAATTCAAGCTTCATTAGTGCATCTATTGTTTTTGCTGATGAACTATAAATATCCATCAATCTTTTGTATGAACACAATTGAAATTGCTCACGTGCTTTTTTATTTACGTGTGGCGACCTCAAAACTGTATAAATTCTCTTGTGCGTTGGCAATGGAATAGGTCCACTAACAACAGCTCCGGTTGTCTTAACAGTCTTCACAATCTTCTCAGCAGATTTATCTACTAAGTTGTGATCGTATGATTTTAATTTTATTCTAATCTTTTGATTCATCTTTCAATTATATCAATTATGCTTCTACTTTACCTTTTGCTTTTGCAATTACTTCGTCAGCTGTGTTCTTTGGACACTGAGAATAATGACCGAACTCCATTGTAGAAGATGCACGACCAGAAGAAATTGTTCTCAACTGAGTTACATATCCAAACATTTCAGATAATGGCACTAACGCCTTAACAACCTTAGCTCCGTTTCTGTCATCCATCCCTTCAATTTGACCTCTCCTTCTATTCAAATCACCAACAACATCACCCATATTCGCCTCTGGAGTAACAACTTCCAATTTCATGATTGGCTCTAACAATTGAGCACCACACTTAGGAACTGCGTTTCTATATGCCATTTTAGCACAAATCTCAAACGAAAGAGCATCGGAATCCACTGCATGGAAAGAACCATCTAATAATTCTACTTTCATGCTATCCATTGGGTATCCAGCTAAAACACCGTTCTTCATAGATTGCTCGAACCCTTTTTGAATAGATGGAATATACTCTTTGGGAACATTACCACCTTTAATCTTGTTTATAAATTCCAATCCTGGCTTACCTTCGTCAGCAGGCATAATATTCACAACAATATCACCAAATTTACCACGACCACCAGATTGCTTCTTGTAAGTTTCTCTGTGGTTTGTTTCTGAGGAAATAGCTTCTTTATAAGAAACTTGAGGAGCACCCTCATTTACCTCTACACTAAATTCTCTTTTTAAACGATCAATAAGAACTTCTAGGTGCAATTCCCCCATACCTGAGATAATCGTTT
Source organism: Flavobacteriales bacterium (assembly GCA_029244805.1). GTDB lineage: Bacteria > Bacteroidota > Bacteroidia > Flavobacteriales_D > Parvicellaceae > CALSMU01. The sequence goes on along the minus strand of JAQWQH010000104.1, from coordinate 43,594 downwards.
GCCCAGACTCCTCATCCGTTTTAATTGTAAAAGTAGGATCCTCTTCAGATAACTTCCCAAGACCTATTCCCATCTTATCAACATCTGCCTTTGTCTTAGGCTCAATAGCGATGCCAATAACTGGATCTGGAAATGTCATTGATTCCAAGATGATTTGATGCTTCTCATCACATAAAGTATCCCCAGTTCTAATGTCTTTAAATCCAACACCCGCACCTATGTCACCTGCTTCAATACAAGGAATTGAATTCTGTTTGTTAGAGTGCATTTGGAAAATACGTGAAATTCTTTCTTTTTTTGCAGTTCTAGCGTTGTATATGTAAGACCCTGCATCTAGTTTTCCTGAATACATTCTGAAAAAACATAAACGTCCAATAAATGGATCCGTAGCAATTTTGAATGCTAATGCAGACATTGGCTCTTGAATATTCGGCTCTCTTTTCAAAACCTCTTCTCCGTAAATATCTGTACCTTCAATAGCACCAATATCTAAGGGAGATGGTAAAAACTCCATAGAATAATCCAATAAAGTTTGAACACCTTTATTTTTGAAAGCTGACCCACAAATAATTGGATTGATACTCATATTGATAGTTGCTACACGAATAGCATCTAACATCTCTCTTTCCGTAATAGAATCTGGATCTTCGAAAAACTTCTCCATTAAAGTGTCGTTACTTTCAGCAACTGCTTCAACTAACTTCTCCTTCCATTCATTTGCCTCATCGACTAAATCAGCAGGGATATCCAAAACATCGAAATCCATACCGTTGGTTTCATCATTCCAAACGATAGCTTTCATTTTTATCAAATCAACTACACCTTTGAAATCATCCTCAGCTCCTATAGGAATGGTTACTGGAATAGGTCTAGCACCTAATCTTTCTTCAATTTGCGCAATACATCCGAAAAAATCAGCTCCAATTCTATCCATTTTATTAATGAATCCAATTCTTGGAACTCTATACTTATCAGCTTGTCTCCAAACAGTTTCAGATTGCGGCTCTACACCACTAGAAGCACAAAACAATGCTACTGCACCATCCAATACACGCAATGAACGTTCTACCTCAACGGTAAAATCAACGTGACCAGGAGTATCAATAATATTAATCTTGTACTCTTCCTCATTGTAATTCCAAAACACCGTAGTAGCGGCAGAAGTAATGGTAATACCTCTTTCTTGCTCTTGCTCCATCCAATCCATTGTCGCAGCACCGTCATGTACTTCTCCAATCTTATGAGAAACTCCCGTATAATATAGAACACGCTCAGTTGTTGTTGTCTTACCAGCATCAACGTGGGCCATAATTCCAATATTCCTAGTATATGTTAAATCTCTTTTTGCCATTTCTAACGTATATCCTATTAAAATCTAAAATGAGAAAATGCCTTGTTAGCTTCCGCCATTCTGTGTGTATCCTCTTTTTTCTTGTAAGCAGCTCCTTCTTCTTTAAATGCAGCTAATATCTCAGCAGCTAACTTCTCACTCATTGTCTTTTCGTTTCTCTTACGAGCAAATCCAATCAACCACTTCATAGCCATTGAATCTTTTCTACTATCTCTTACCGGAGTTGGTATTTGATAAGTTGCCCCACCCACTCTTCTACTCTTTACCTCAACACCTGGAGTTACATTAACCAAAGCTTTCTTAAATACATCCAATCCGTTTGCTTCTTCTCCCGATTTTTCATCGACAATACCAATTGCATCATAAAAAATACTAAAGGCAGTACTCTTCTTTCCTGCAAGCATTAAATTGTTCACAAACTTTGTTACCTGAACATCCTTAAACTTCGGATCCGGTAATATAATATGCTGTTTCGCTTTTCTTCTTCTCATGACTTTACGTCTTAAATATTATTATTTCTTAGGTCGTTTAGTCCCGTATTTTGATCTTCTTTGCGTTCTTCCTTCAACACCAGCAGTATCTAAAGCTCCTCTAACCACGTGATATCTGACTCCAGGTAAATCTTTAACTCTACCACCTCTTACTAAAACAATACTGTGTTCTTGCAAGTTGTGTCCTTCACCACCTATATAAGCATTTACTTCTTTCCCATTTGTCAATCTCACCCTTGCAACCTTTCTCATAGCTGAGTTAGGTTTTTTTGGTGTAGTCGTGTAAACTCTTACACAAACACCTCTTCGTTGCGGACAAGAATCTAAAGCAGCTGATTTACTAACCTTAGTCATTGTCTTTCTTCCTTTTCTAACCAATTGTTGAATCGTAGGCATACTGTCTTCTTTTCTATTATTTTCCCTTAATCTTCTTTTTTCGGGTTTGCAAAGGTAATCGAATTATTTAATTATCCTACTCCCCTACAAATATTTTAATATTTTATTTTAGATAGACCATATTGTAGTTGAACAGGATAAAAAAAAATGAAGCACAAAGGATACATACAATGTCTTGTAATACGCAGAGTAATTATTATTTTTAATATCCAATAACCTAAATACACACAGCAGTTAAACACCTCTCCGTCTGGAAAAAAACATTGCTAACTGTTCATAATTCAATTATAAACAATTTAATTGCTAAACTGTGACTGATGAAAATATCTATAAGAGGAATATCTTATAGAACTTCCGTTTAAAAATTGTATGCTAAAAATTCATTATCTAATTAACTCAAAGGGTCCTTGGTAATTATATTCTTGACCATCCGCCCCAACAGCATCAATAAAATAATAATAAGTGCCTTCTGCAGCTTCAATTCCAGAAACTGTTCTACCTGTCCAACCTGCCTCTAGTGTATTAAATTGATAAACTATTTGACCCCACCTATTCATAACCGTTCCTTTTATCTCTATTATATTCGTTCCAGTCAAATTAAACACATCATTACTTCCATCACCATTGGGAGTAAAAATATTTGGAATAATTAAAGTTGACAATCCTTCAACCAGAATATCTACGGAAGCACTATCAATACATCCATTCACATCAGCTATATATAATGAAATACTAAAATCACCCGTCTCTGTGAAAATATTTGATGGATCAAATTCCGTCGAAGTAGTTCCATCTCCAAAATCCCAGGCGTAAGTATCTGCCCCTGCGGATGTATTGTCAAAATAAACATCTAGAGGTATATTACCCGAACTTGGAGTTGGCTCAAATCCAGCAACTGGATTAGGATATATAGTTACTGTAATGTTAGAAATAGAGCTTACACAATTATTTACTGTTTCAACAACATAGTAAGTAACCGTGTCAATTCCTGCAGCGGGAGTAAAAGTTGAGCCCGTACCAATTGAATCGGTTAATAATGCATCAGAATACCAAGTAACTGTTCCAGCTCCCTGAGGAGTTACTGACAAATTAGCAATAGCATCACCATCACAATATTCTACATCTCCACTTGCAACTGGTGCAGCCGGTATTGGAGAAATCACTACTGTAACCAATGAAGATGGGCCCTCACAATTACTCAATGTTTCCGTAACATAATAAGTATATATTCCAGGAGCAGTATCCAAAACCGTATAAAAAGACCCCGCACCAACTTGACTAGTAAGACCGGCATCATCATACCATGTCATTGTTCCTCCAAAAGCAGAAATTCCATTTAAATCTGCAATGGGATCACCTTCGCAATAAGTTGAATCTGCAAAGGCAATTGGTGCAGTAGGATAAATCGGTGCCAAAATTCCTGAATATAAATCAGTTGATGTACATCCTGACAATTCAATTGTAATTCCATCATATGTTCCTCCGGGTATGCCGGAAATCACATAATCACCATTGCTATCGGAAGTAACAGACACTGGACCAACTGGCAGCCCATTTAAATTATAAGTAAGATTATAGGTTGTACTTGGGTCCAAACCATTAATTGTTATAGAAGCATCCGAAATCCCACACCCTGATGGATTAACTGTAGTTCCTATTGAAAATAGTGGTGCGTTCGGATCAATTAAATTATACGGACCTGCTAGAGTTGCAGCACAACCGCTCAATGTTAAAGAAACATCTGCAAAAACTCCTGCATCCAAACCACTTATAATAATTTCTCCTGAACCATCTGATGTCATAGATCCTGATATTGGCGCTCCATCATCATTGTAGTTAATATTATAACTTGTATTTGGATCTAAACCAGATAAAACAAGATTTCCTTCAAAACCACCGCATGTTGTAGGGTTATTTGCAACAACTGTGAAATTTGGGGTTGGTGGATCGATTAAATTAAATGTATTGATATCTGTTGATGAACATCCGTTTAATTCAACTGTTACAAATGTAAATATCCCAGCCATTAAATTGCTAATCAATATCTCTCCATTTACATCTGCAGTTGAAGTTACAGGAGTAACTGGCGTTCCATTTTCACTGTAAGTGATAGTATATGTATTACCTGCAACTAATCCAGCAATCAATAATTCTCCATCTGAACCACCACAAGTGCTTGGGTTGGCATCAAACACAGTAAACAATGGAGTAGGACGAATGATTACATTTATTTGAGTAGCTGGACCTGAACAACCATTTAAAGATTCATTGACATAATACGCGAAGGTTCCAACAGCATTAACCGGCGTAAACACCAATCCCGTTCCGACCAAATTAGTTAATCCGGCATCATCGTACCAATTCATAGCCCCCCCAATGGTTGGGATAGCTGTAAGGTCCGCAATCAAATCTCCCTCGCAATATGTATTTCCACCTGAAGCACTTGGAGCTGCAGGTGTTGGATTAATGATAACCGTAATTTGTGTTGATGGGCTTTGACAATTTGTGACAGTTTCCGTCACATAATAAGTCGTAGTTCCGACCGTGGAAGACGGAGTAAATATTGGATTACTACCCAAGAAGTTAGTTAAAGCGGCATCATCGTACCAAGCTAAGGCTCCACCTGAGGCTGCAGTTGCTGTTAAATCTAAAACAGCATCTCCATCACAATACGTTGCATCTGTTCCAGCAACCGGAGCTACTGGTATTCCAGGCCCAGAAACAACCAATAAACTTCCAACTGTTTCACAATTTACATCGGATACAACAACTTGATAAGAGTTCACATCCAAACCTGTAAAAATTCCCGTTGTATTTGTGAATGTTACTCCTCCATCTATCGAATAATTATAAGGCGGCGTACCCCCAGAAGCTATTATAGTTATTGTGCCATCAGTAATGTTGCATCCCGAAACATCAACTGCAATTTCAGAATCAATAACTGGCACATCATTTATCACAACATCGATTGAAGATAAAGGGCCTGTACATCCATTGGATTCCTCAGAAACATAGAATGTATATACCCCAACAGCATTTGTTGGTGTATATGAATTCCCTGTACCTATATCAGTAAATCCTAAATCACTATACCAAGTTAATGTCCCCCCAGTTCCTACAGCAAATAAATCAATAATTGGGTCTCCGAAACAATATATTGCACTCGTTCCAGAAACGGGTGCTAATGGGACCGAATTGGAGAGTATAGTTGCGCTTCCACTAGCGGTTCCAATACAATTTACATCATTAATTGCAGTAACCGAATAAGTACCATCTACTCCATTGGTAATAATATATGGATTCGTATTCGCGGTAACAGTTACTGGTGTAACTCCATCCGTATATGTCAAGTCCCAAGGGCCTGCTCCAGTCAATGTAATTGTAATATCTGGAATAGCAGCTCCGGCACATATAGTTCCGCCTCCAGAGACAGTAGCTGTAGGTAATGGGTTTGTCAATACTGTTGCAGAACCATTAAAAGATGTTCCTGAACATGCTGTGGCATCTGATAAAGCGCTAACACTATAGACTCCATCCGATGCGTTTGATAAAATAAACGGAGAACTATTAACAACTATTGTTGATGGAGTAACTCCATCAGTGTATGTTAACGACCATGGCCCTGTGCCTGTTAGGGTAAATATAACATCTTGTATCGGATCGCCTGCGCAAATCGTCCCCCCTCCTGATACATCGGCTGTTGGCAATGGACTAGTTGTGATCGCAGCAACATCGATTGCTACACCAACGCAGTTTACATCTGAAACATTTGAGACTGTATAAGTTCCGTCAGCACCATTTTGAATTATAAAAGTACTTGTGTTCGTAGAAAATGGTATCGTGTTGGTTCCATCAAAGTAATTACCAGACCAAGGTCCTGTTCCCGTTAGAACAATAGTAACATCTGGAATTGGATCACCAGCGCAAATTGTTCCACCACCGCTTATAGTGGCAGTAGGCAAAGGATTAGTAGTAATATTAGCTATCCCATTGCTTCCGCCTGCACAATTTGCATCAGAAACCGAAGTTATCACATAATCTCCATCAGCCCCTCCCGAGATTGTATATGGTGAAATATTAGACACAACACTAGTAGGTGTTCCATCCAATTCGTAAGTAATATTCCATGGAGCTGTTCCGGTTAGCGTAATTGTAACATCTGGAATTGGATCAGTTGCGCAAATTGTACCGCCTCCTGTTAGAACAGCAACTGGCAAGGGGTTTGTGGTAATAACTGCAGAACCACTTATTGTTGCTGGGCAAGTTGTAGCATCTGAAGCATTAACAATAGTATATACTCCATCAATTCCTCCAGAAATTGTAACTGGAGATGTTGCTGGGTTAATTGTTATATTGGAACTTCCATCATTATAAGTGACTGTCCAAGGAGAAGAACCGGTCAAGTTAATTGTTACATCGGGTATAACCTCGCCTGCACAGATTGTACCTCCTCCACTGATCGAAGCAGTTGGAGTTGGGCTAGTTGTTACTTGCACAGCATCAGTGGATGTACATCCACTTGTTGCTGTAACTGTAACTGTATAAGTCCCATTTGCATCCGCAGTAACCGTTGCTGAACCAGCCCCTGAAGTAATATTACCTCCACCTGTAGCCACCCATGCATATGTCCCTCCACCTGTAGCAGTCATATTAACTGTTGCATTATTACAATCCAATGTTTGATCCAAACCAGCGTCAGCAGTAGGAACGGTAACATTCGAAGTTATAACAGCTAAATCCGTGTCTGTACATCCATTTGCTCCTGTCACGGTAACTGTATAGGTTCCAGCAGCATTTCCAGTCATCGTAGCTGAATTTGCACCACTTGTTATATTTCCACCGGAAGAGGCAACCCATGAATATGTTCCGCCACCAGTTGCGGTTAAATCAGCTGCAGACACAGTACAATCAATTGCTCCATCTGATCCAGCATCTGCAGTTGGTGGCGTTAGATCCGTTGCTACAGTAGTAACATCCGTATCCGCACAGCCATTAGACCCTGTTACCGTAACTGTATAAGTTCCAGCAGCATTTATTGAAGGGTTAGCGGAGCTTGCACCAGAGGTAATATTTCCACCATTAGAGGCAACCCATGAATAAGCACCTCCACCTGAACCGGAAAGATTCAAAGTAGCATTATTACAATCTATAACGCCTGCAGGTCCCGCATTCGCTGTTGGAGTGGTCAAATCATCAGAAACCACAGTTACATCTGTATCTACACATCCATTTGCTCCTGTTACGGTAACTGTATAAGTTCCAGCTGCATCAACGGTTGCAGTTGCGGATCCAGCACCAGAAGTAATATTTCCACCACCTGAAGCGACCCATGCATACGTTCCTCCACCTGATCCAGTTACAGTTGTAGTCGTATTGTTACAATCAATTATTCCAGCAGCACTTGATCCAGCTGTTGGCGGTGTAACATCCTCTGAAACCGTAACTATATCCGAGTCTATACACCCATCAGCATTGGTTACAGTTAATGTATATGTTCCTGCTGCATCAACGGTTGGTGTTGCATTGCCTGACCCCGAGGTTATATTACCTCCACCCGAAGCAACCCATGAATATGTTCCACCACCAGCACCAGTTAATGTAGTGGTTGGATTAGCACAACTAACAACTGCATTGGAACCAGCATTTGCTGTGGGAGTTGCTCCAATTATAACGGTAGCATCAACTACATCATTACAACTACCTGAATAATCTATAGCGCCAGATCCTACCGTATATGAAACCGTATAGGTTCCGGGTGTGCTAGCGGAAACATCAATTGCTCCAGAAGCACTATTCAAAGACAAGCCACCAGGGGTAGAAGTAAATGACCCTCCTACATCCCCTGTGATAGAGGCAGTTGGATCAGCATCATATTGACAATACGAAGAAGCTGAATATGTAAAAGAAGCATCATATGGGTTAACCACCGTTATTTGCTCAGTTTGACATCCGGAACATCCACATCCATTATCAAAACAATAAGTAATATCGTAAGTACCAGGCCCTGCTTGTGCAGGATTAAAATAAGCAAACCCGTAGTCGGTTGTAACAAATGAACCAGCTGGACAAGTAGGGCAAGTATATACAGCTGAACCGCTCACTTGTCCTGGTGCAAAAGATACAAATGAACAGCCTCCACTAGTTGGGTTTCCATTAGGCCCTGCAGACCCTGAATTCGAACCATCACTGGCACCCCACGTTCCTGTTGCTATTGTTGTTCCACAATTATCGTCAACAATTGTATAACTCATGTCAGAACCAGAATTAACATCACACATTTCAACTCCAAATGAAGTCGCCGTAACATTATCCATTTCATACATTGTAAAGGAAAAATTTGTATTCGAAGGAATATTTTGTGAACTCCAATAGCTATTCCAGGTTCCTCCATTATTCTCATAACCATAAATATTATTTCCTGCAGTCTCTCCGTTGGTTGTAATATTTACCGTTGCAGTTGGAGTTAGCAAGCCACCGGCCGTAGCAACGTCGTCATGACGCAAAAACACCCAACCATCAACATCACAATCCACCGAAATCGGCAAATCAATAACAGCACCTGCATTCGGAACACCAACGCTTTCAACATGAAACCCTACAGTTGGGCATGTTGGTGCAACAATTGAACAATCAGTAGTTCCCGTACCTCCGGTCTGCGAAAAAGAAATGTTACCTGATTGATTTGAAAAATTAGTTATTAACACAATATAATACTCCCCTGAAACGGCTCCTGTTATTGTTGCTGTTTCATTCGCAGATGAAGAATAGCTGCAGTCGACGGTATTTGCAGAAGTTAGTGCCCCACATCCTGCAGCAGCAGACCCAAAGGGACCGTAAGCAATGAAATCTACATCAATACCAGAACCACTAGCATTGACTTGTGAAATATCCATTTGAATAGTTCCAGATTGATCAATCTGTAGATAATACCAAGCAGGATTAGGCTGACTGATTAAACACCCATAATCAGGACCAGATTGAGCAGAAGTCCCTGTATTATTTGGAAAGCTATAGGTAGTTCCTGTACAAAAGGGATCAGCATCAGCACATGTTGTTCCTTGTGATAAAACATCATTTGAAATTCCCAAAAAGAATGGCAATATTAAAGAGTAATATATATATCTCATACTATAAAATAATATTATTAGAAAGGAGGGGGTAAATAATTATTTGTTTGATTTAGCTTTTAGTTTTTCCAGCTTTGCATCAACCCGAACTTTTGCATCTTCTGTAAGCAAAACTCGATTTGATGGAACAATACACCATTCCATCGCAATTTTTTTATTTGCTGCTTTTTTTATATTCGGATCGTATTTCGGAAATGATTCAGGAATTTCTCCAGAAACAAAATACGTAGGCAACTCTTTATCGGAAATAACATACAAGGGAATATACTGCGGCAGCGCTTCAACCCTGACAGGTCTTTCCCTCTTATATTCTGGAGATTCTAAAGTTTCAATTTTCTGAGCACTAACATTTTGAGTAATCGAAAAGCTAGCCAAAAACAGGCAAAATAATATAGGTTTTTTCATGTTATTTATATTGTCAAGAATGAATTTTAACGTAAATAATCCTCATTTGGATTGTAAATATCGCAATTTAGACGAAGGAAGTGTAAAATAGGTTGCCCTTTTGAATTAAATTTGTAAAAACTTTATGAACGGTAAATTGAATACACTTAAAATCACACAAATAAAAATAGGTTTTATCACCAATAACGCAATCTAACCTAGACTTTTCGATTACAAATAAAATAATAATACGTAAACTTGTGTAATAGGATAAAACTAAATGACGAATCAAAATAAACAACCTATAACAAGACACTACATACTCGGTATTGGAAGATCTGGAACAACACTCTTGGTCAATATTTTTAATCGGCATAAAAATGTCTTAGCAACACCAGAAAGTGTTTTTACTCAGTTTTTTTTTTCTAGCTTCAAAAACAAAACGGTATATACTGAAAAAGATATTACAGCAATACTAGACTATATAGCTACAAACGAAAAATTATCCCCTTTTATAAATTGGAGATTCGAATATTCTTACTTCAAATCAATTAAGTACCCATTAGAAATAACATTTGACGATCTAATCAACTTAATTCACTTACAATTTAAGTTTCCAAATCATGATAAGCAGGAAATTCGGCATATTGTAGAAAAAAACCCTGGAAATAGTCTTTTTGGAGAGCAATTGCTTCAATTAAATGAAAACTCTAAAGCCATAGTAATGATAAGGGATTATAGAGCAAATATTCTTTCTAGAAAGGAAAAAACACACTGGAGAACTCCTGAGACAGTCTACAACGCTATCCGTTGGCTAAAATTCAATCAGTCTTTGTTAAAGTTCAAATCTAAAAACCCGAATAAAGTTCTATTTATCAAGTACGAGGACCTGGTGACCAATCAAGACAAAACAGTCAAGAAAATATTCTCATTTCTAAGTATTCCATATTCAAAGGAGCTCCTTTCCACAAGAGAAGAACAACAAAAAAACAATTTGACAGAAAAATACAAGCACCTTAGTCCTGTTCAAATTAAAATTCTTGAAACAAAAATCAAATCAGTCAACAGCCCAATTTACACATCTCGCATAGACAAATGGAAAACTGCATTAAGCGAAGAAGAAATCAAAAACTGTGATATTATCTGCTCCCGGTTTGGAAACAATTTTGGTTATAAAAAATTCAAACCATTTAACAAACCGATTATATTCAAATGCTCTCGATCATATATAAAAGGCAGGTTATCTATCACTAAACAAAAAATATTATTTAAATTGCCTTACGCGATTAAATTGAAAAGACTCAAGAATATTGTTTCAAAAATAACTTAACATTTTTTAATTTTGAACAAAAGCACAAATTTTAACCCCTCTTTTAATTTCATTATTGGAATGGGAAGATCAGGTACCTCCTTGTTAACAAGCATTCTAAATTCACATTCTAAAATATACGCTAGTCCTGAAAACAACTTTTTACTTTTTATAGCTTCATATTTAAATAAAAAAACAACATTCTCAGGAAAAGACATTGACCTAATAAACACCTCTCTAGGCCTTAACACAAATACTACTATGAGTGTCTGGAAAGGATCTATTGACTTAAAACAAGAGTCTTTCACGAAGGAAGATATTATCCGACAGATCTATTTAAGTTCTTCCATTAAAATTGAAGAAAAGAATGTTCAACTAATTTTTGATAAAAACCCCGAATATACCTTACATTTAAAACAACTTGAGAAAACATGCTCAAATGCAAAATTCTTAGCGATTTCGAGAAATTATCGCGACAATATTTCTTCTAGAAAAAAATTCTCATCTAGTAAAAGAGTTTCTGTTTTTATCTTGGCTCTCTCATGGAATCATTACAATAAGCGGATTTTAAAAATGATTTCGAAAAAGAATATTTTCCATGTTCGCTATGAAAGCCTGGTAGAAAATCCAACCGCCAAACTAAAGGACATGTTTCAGTTTATTGGTCTTGAATATGAGGAGGAAGTATTGAATTATTACACCAAAGTTAATCTAGAGAAGAAAATTCAGGATTCATCACTAACAGAAGGACAAAAAACAAAGGTGCAATCGATGCACAGTAACCTTGAGAAACCCATTTCTACGGAGCGGATTAATGTTTGGAGCCAACATTTAAGAAAAAGAGAGATTTTGATATGTGACGTTATTTGCCGAAACACCTCTCTAAAACTTGGCCACTCTCAGGAAAAAGAATACAATTTATCCCACAAGCTACTTATACAAGGGCTAAGTATACCTTTTCGATTATTCTATTATTCCTATCTATTTGTACAAAATATAATCTACTATAAACTACCGCTAAAAATGAAAATAAAAATTTTTAAAAATAGAAAATACTAACTCAAATACTTACCTGTTTTTGTTCGCTGACTCAAGAGAAAAGGATAAATTATCCCTGCGCCAAAATTCATCAGTAAAACTCTCATAAATCGAGGTAATTTGTGAATTAACTCTGTTTTTTGAAAAAGAAACTGAAGCATCAAGGAAGACCTCATTTGAGCGCAAATCCACTTTGTTTTGGACGCGAATTCTGGCCTAATAATATCAAGAAGCAACACTATTCTTTTTTCGCTTGTTTTATTCCATGCACTATGTTTATGAGCATCACAAAAGGCAAAGGGCACCCCAACCACCCACTCTCTCCTTTCTTTACGCACCTCAATTCCACATTCTGGCAGCCCAGCAGGAATAACTAAAGGGATATGCACCCTGTAAATTGCATTGGAATCTCCTATGTGCTCCTTTATTAAGGAGGAATTATCCAACCGACTGTAAGCAGCAGATACTAAAAAAGGAATTTGACTTAGTATGTTTTTAGATTTTGGCATTTTTGCTAAATTGGTATCAAAACGTTTTAACCAACTGAACAACGGTATAATCTTCCAACTTTCCGGGGTATTTGAAAACGTACGATTGTAATAAGGAATAAATATTTCTCCCTGGGCCTCCAACACTTCCTTTTTAAAAACATCAGTGCTATTCTTTAAAATAGAATACCAATCAAACGAGGAAATATCAAAATATGAAGGATCCGCACCTTGATACTCGCCCTTCTCCGCAAACGAATGCCATATTTTAACCTCTTGTTTTTTCAATTGTGTTTTTTTATGGTACCTGTAATTTTTTGTAATGGATAAATACAAAACAATATTGATGCTATAAAAGCTCCCATTATTTTATGGATCCATTTGGGTAATTTTCTTATTGTATGGGACTTTTCAAAGAATAATTGCAATATCAGAAAGGACCTAACTCTAAAACAAATATATCTTCGACGCGACTCATATTGGCTTTTTATAACATCAAAAACCACAATTACGCGTTTTTCAGTAGAATAATTCCAGGCTGAATGATAGTTGCTATCCGAAAAAGTGAGTAACTTTCCTAGTTCCCATGCCTTAGATTCGTCATTAACCTTGAAGCCACAATTAGGCAATCCTTCGGGAATTTGGACACCAAAATGACTTCGGTGAAAAGTATTCGAATCACCATAATGCCCTTTAATTTCGCCATCTGGATTAAGTACATTTATTGATACTGAAACAATATTTGAATTTCTCTTTATTATATTATTAAGAATTGGCATGGTTTTCAGTGCTTTTTTCACCTCTACACCCCAAGTCTTAAGACTATAGGTTTGCCACCCATTATCCTTTGATAGCCCTTCAATAAAATACCCTTTTGGCGTAAAACCCTTACTAGCCAAAAGCGTTTCTACTTCGGCACAAATCTCGTTTGCCTTTGAAAGTATTTGCAAACTCCAACCCAGTCTTTCCGAGGGAATAAAATTCTCTTCATCCTGATAACTGGAAGAAGTGAAATACGCAAACCACATTTTAGCTTTCTGTTCCAAATCAAGTTATTTAATTCAAAGTTAACTAAATTTGAACTATAATGGGAATATGTTTCTTAGCTGCTTTAAAGCATTTTGCTAAAAACTCCTTAAACTAAATAACACTCTGATGCAATCAACCAATAGCGAAACTTCTTATTTTATGCGGAATAAATTTTCTTGGTCCTCTTTGCTGGAAGATAACTGGAAAGATATAAAAGCAGAAATGCAATTGGCTTTGGACCAATCGGATGTTTTAACCTATAAAAATAGATGGTTTTTGGCTCACCCACATTACGTCAACTCAAAGAACAAAGAAGCTTGGAAAACTTATGAATTCTATTTTTTTGGAATCAAACAAATAAACCACTGTTTAAACTGCCCAAAAACATATGCTTTATTACAAAAAATTCCGGATTTAGTAACTGCTCAATTTTCTGTTCTTAGTCCAAAAACCATAGTAGAACCGCATTCGGGATACTCTAGAATGGTCTTACGAAGTCATTTAGCTCTGGAAATACCCTCACAAAATCTTTGTAAAATAAAAGTAGAGGATGAAGAAACTTCCTGGACAGAGGGTGAGGTAATGACATTTGATGACTCAAAAATGCATGAAGCATGGAACCTTTCAGATAAAAGACGAATCGTTTTAATGATCGACGTTGCCAATCCAGAAGGAAAATATAATGCTGAACAAATTAATCGCTATAAAATAGAAAACATAGATGATCCTTTTCTATTAAATATTGCTGACAAAAAAACTTGGTTGAAATGGCTGGAAAAAGGAATATTTCCAGAAGAAAGTTTAAATCAGTAGAACCTTTATTTTAAAAGGTCGTTTATTTCTTGAATATTGATATCCGAAACTGACCCTGAAATTATTAATTCTTTATCATTAGGGTAAAGTTTATCTAGTGCTTTTAAATACGTTTTTGCACTATGCACATAGGATTCTTTTGTAAGTTCCATCCTAACTGCAAAATCATCTTCATCAACTACAGAGTATCCCAACTTATTATTATAATTAATTGCTGAGGTATTCGACTTTATTATTGTTATCAAGGACCGATCAAATGACTGTAAGCAACATAAAGAAAAATTCAGTAATATAACACTAGCAACCGCCGGAGTAATAGTATTCCAAACAGCCCTATCACTTATAAAAATTCCCCCTTCTCCATTTTTATTTTTTAAATCAACATTTTTGGAGTTTATTAACCCTACCCTTTTACCATTTTGATCAATTATTATAAAGTAATAATTGAGTTTGTTATTTATAGAATTAAACCAAATCAATTGCATTTCAGAAGAAATATCTTCTGTAAACTGCATTTTGTTCTGGATATAATGAAAATTCCTCCAACTCCTAACTTCCTCTATATCGTTAATCTCGAGCCTCTTTAAGGTTACACCATATTGATAGAGAGTCAGCATTTTTTTTCTTCAATTGTGTAGCGCGGCTCTTTATTCATTAAGCTATAAAGACGAGATAAATAAATACCTATTATACCTACACCTATCAACATAATTCCTGAGGTAAATAAAATAGAAACTATCAATGAGGTATATCCAAGTTGTTGAGTACCAAGAACTAGCTTTTTGATAATATAAAATGTTCCAATGAGAAAATTAACAACAGACAAGCTAAATCCAACATAAATAAATAACCTAAGAGGAATAGTTGTGGTGTAGAGCATTACATTAAAAGTTAATCCAATCAACTTGAACAAGCTATACCGCGAAGCTTTATTCGAGGAATTTTCAACCCTGTCCAATTGGACAAACTCGGGGCTTGGGTTATACCATAAAAACATTTCATCTAACCAAATAAAGCTGTATTCATGCTTTTTAATATTACTGACAATAGAGGTATCTAATAAGCGGAAGCTAGAACCTTTTGCCTTATTAATTCCTTCCGATTTTGAGAGAAAACGATAGAAACGCTTTAACATCCTTCTAACTCTTTGTGACTTGTCGATTGGATACATCCCATATAAAATATTAGAACCGGTGGTTTTTTTAGCCTCCAATAAAATTTCTATATCCGCAGGTGAATGCTCCAAATCATCATCCATGGTAATAATACTTTTACCTTTTGAAAAATTCAGCCCACACATAAGTGACTCATGTTGCCCAACATTTTTTACTAAGCGAATAACCTTAACAATGCCTGTATTGTTAAGCTGCAAATCTTGAAGAATTTCCCATGAGCTATCAGACGAATGATCATCAACATAAATTATCTCAAATAATATGTTTTTTCCATTCAAGAAACTAATCAACTGATGATTCAACTCTACAAGTGACTTTTCCGCATTAAAGACCGGAATAACCACTGAAATATCTAATTTATCTTGACTCATTTACTTCCTAATGTTAATCCTCCATCTAATATTATATTTTGCCCTGTTATCCACCTTGATCTAGCTGATAATAAAAAAACTATTGAATTAGCTACATCTATAGGGTCACCGTATCCTAATGGATAGTTTTTCTCATAGTTTTCTAATTCTTCTTTACTAGAGGCCTCCATTGTCTTCTCAAATATTTTTGTTTTCACCAAACCTGGAGACACCACATTTGACCGAATTGAATACTTAGCATATTCCAATGCAGTAGCTCTTGAATATGCTTCGATTGCTGCTTTTGAACTTGTATATAAGGCCCCTCCTTCGTATGGGAACTGACTAGACACGGAAGACACAAAAACAATAGAGGCACTTTTTTGTATTTTCTTTTTTCTAAACAACATTGAATTTAAGATGACCTGCGAATTAAAATTAATTCTAAATACACTAGAGATATGCTTCTCCCCAATAAATTTAACTGGAAAAGGAAATATTATTCCCGCGCAATTTACAACACCGTCCAACATAGGAATACTATCCACTAGGCTTTCTATAGAATCATCATCTGTTAAATCGGCGGCTATTAGTTGCTTAACATTTTTACAGTTATCCCTCAATTCTTCCAACCTTTCCATATTGCGTCCCGTAATATAAATATCAGCTCCAATGCTTGACAAAAGTTGACATGTCTCTTTTCCTATGCCAGAGGAAGCTCCGGTTACTAATATTTTTTTATTTCTTAACCCTAAAAACTCCATATTAAACTTCAATTATTGGCAAGCATGTAATTTTATCCAAATTCAACGTAACTGCTCCCCACGAAAGACCCACTCCAAATCCACACAGAAGGACTTTTTGATTTTCAGTCTCAACTTTTCCACTCAATTCTGAACAAATTGTGAGAGGGATAGATGCTGAGCTAGTGTTACCGTAATCCTTTAAAGAATATGGTGATTGTTCTTTTGTGAATTTTAATTTTTTACGAATAGTTTCATTCATTAAACGATTTGCTTGATGCATTACAAAATAATGATAATCCTCCGGCATAGTGTTAGTTTCTTTCAAAAGCACTTTAATTAACGGTGGCACTTTTGAAACTGAGAAGCTGTAAACTTCCAATCCATCTAGCTCTAGATCAAGATCACGTCTGCTTATACCTTCGCCGATTTCCTTAAGATCAAATGATTCTTTCGATACTTTATTTCGAATTCCTCCATCTCTAATAATTATGGTTTCAAAACCTCCCCCATCACTCATCATGTTAAATTGCCCAGAACTATTTTCAGAAAATTCAATTGCAGTAGCTGTTCCTGCATCCCCAAAAAGAGGATAAGTACTTTTATCGAATAAGGACACCGTAGAAGACGAAACGTCTCCGACTAATAATAATGCTTTTTTCAAATGTCCGGCAGAAATCATGCTTGCAACAATCGATAAACCATAGACATATCCTGAGCAACCCAGTCCAACATCAAAAGCAAGACAATTAGATGAAAGATTTAATTTGTTCTGTAATATTATGGCTGTTGCTGGAAGATAATAATCAGGAGATTGACTTACAAAAACTATCAAATCAATATCCTCTCTATTCCAGGACAATCTATCCAAAAGCTTATTCGCTGCAACCTCGCATAAATCTGAAGTTGTTTGATTTTTTTCTGCTACGTGCTTTCGCTCTATTCCTGTTGTTTTAATAAGTAATTTTTTCTCTAATGCAGACAATACCGAATAATCTGAGTTCTCAATAACATTCCTGGGCACTGCAGCAGCAATTCCAGAAATTTTCCAATTCCTTATATCCATCAAAGCCATATCTAGCCTTTAATGTTGTTTATCAAAGTAAATAATTCACGTACCGTGTTTGCACTTTTCATTTGAGAAGGCTCCAACATTACATCATATTCTGTATCTATTAATGCTATTATAACAAGTGCGTGCATTGAGCTCCACCATTCCATATTCTTGATGTTGTCATCAAGCCCAAGATCTCCTGTGTCGTAATCTTCATTAAATTCTGCTTTAATTTTCCCTAAAAAAACCTCAATTTCCATATTTAATATCTAATGACAGTTCCACCCCATGAATAACCAATCCCAAAACCTGCAACTAAGACCCTACATCCTTTCGTAATTAGTCCTTCTGAAAATGCATCTTTTAAAGCGATAGGAATTGTTGCTGAAACGGTATTTCCTTTGTTTTCAATGTTAAGGTAAAACTTTTTTTTCGGTATTCTCAATTTGCTTCTTAAAAAATCTAACATCACGCCATTGGCTTGATGAAACACAAATAAATCTATCTCTTCCATTGCCAAATTTTCTTTATTCAAAATAGTATTCACTAATTTAGGAACTGTCCGAATTGAAAAGATAAATATTTGCGAACCATTCATTTCAAGCTTTCCCCATTTTAAACCTGACGGAACTTTTTTATTCTCTTTAAACCAATTTGCATCTGTAGGATTTCTCATTCCAGAGCGAGTACTCATCAAGTTTTTTGCTCCAAGGCCATCCGTACCAAAAACAAACTTCCCTATTTTACCTGAAGCCTTTGCGCTTTGATTGGTTACTAAGGTAGCAGCTGCCCCGTCACTAAATATTGACAGCAACTCCAAGTCTTCTGGATGTACCAGTTTGGTGGGCGAATCAGCCGTAATTAATAATATTTTTTCTGCTTCACCTGTTGCAATTAATCCTTTCGCTGCACTTAACCCATAAATAAAACCTGTACAACCATGTAAAATATCAATCGCTCCAATATTGGTGTTTAACCCTAATCGATCTTGAAGAACGCATGCTGTAGTTGGAGACTTATAATCAAGACACGATGAGACGAAGATTATAAAGTCAATTTTTTCCTTTTGAATATTATGTTCTTTGCATAATTTTTCAGCGGCCAGAAAACCTAAATCTGATGCTACAACATCTCCTTCTGCCTGAAAACGAGTTGAAATACCTGTTTTTGCGAAGATAGCACCTGCTGAAGTTTCCTTAAACTCATTGGCCAAATCTTTATTGGTAACAGCTTTAGAGGAAAGACAATAACTTATTTTGGAATCAAGATAGGGCACAAATTTATTTATCGTTTATTTTGGTAATCACACAAATGTAACAATTCTTTTTTCCTACTACTCAATAAGAACTCGCTAGACTATAACTCTCCTATTTAATTACACCTATTTTGCTTCCATCTTTAATTATACTTTGAGTTTAAGTATATTCGTTGTCAATTGTTGAGTATAATACATAAAGTGATTAAATTTTTTAGGAAAACAAGTTAATGAGCTTCATTACGATAGAGTATTACATTTTTCTACTTTTTGTAGTTCTATTAACTTATGCAATCAGAATAAAGTTTAGATGGGTAATCTTATTATTTGCTAGCTACTTATTTTATGCTAGTATCCACATCGAATATTCAATAGTAATGCTAACCTCTACAGTGATTGCATATTTTACAGCCATCATGATGTATCGCTTTAAAAATTGGAGCATTTTATTTTTTTGCATCGGAATATTAACCGATTTATCATTACTTTTCTTTTTCAAATACTTTGGTTTTTTTTTAGAAAATGTCAATCTGTTATTTGGATCCGATTTTGACACCAACTATTCAATTACACAGAATATTATTTTACCAATTGGAATTTCATTTTACACTTTCCAATCCTTAAGCTATACCATTGATGTATATAAGCGAAAAAGAGAACCTGAACGGCACTTTGGATATTATGCCCTGTATATTTCCTTTTTCCCTCAACTAGTAGCCGGACCAATCGAACGCTCAGAATATTTAATCCCCCAACTTAAAAAAAAGGTAACTCCTGCATTTAATTATTTGATTCAAGGGGGGAAATTAATTATTTGGGGATTATTTAAAAAAATTGTAATCGCCGACACAATTGGAACATTCGTTAATTATGTTTTTTCCAACACAAGCGAATACAACTCATTAGAAATAGCACTTTCTGTTTATGCTTTTGCTTTTCAAGTTTATTTCGATTTTTCTGGTTATACCAATATAGCAATTGGATCAGCAAAAATATTCGGGATTGATTTGAGCATGAACTTTAATAACCCCTTAACTTCCCGAACATTGACCGAGCTATGGACTAAATGGCACATAACATTAATGAATTTCTTTACTAGTTATATTTTTCGTCCTTTAATAAAATCAGGAAGATTGTTCCGTAAATGGAATAGCGCTGCCATACTAATTGTCTTTTTCATTAGCGGATTATGGCACGGAGCTAGCTGGAATTTTGTGTTGTTTGGACTTGTAAACGGCATAGCAATTATTATCGAACGAAAAACAAAATTTGCTAGGAAAATTCGACAACGCCATAAGAAAAGAAATCTTTCCTTCTTCTTCAATTTAGTATTGATTTTTTATTCTCTTACAATATTGTCCTTCTCGTCAATATGGTTTAAAACAGATACTTTTGATCAAGGCATCGACATATTAACGCGCATTGGAAACTTCAGTTTTGGCAATACTAATATCTGGACTGTTTCATACATAATAATGTTAATGTTAATTGGAATGACAGCAGATTATTTAAGAAAAAACTACCTCTCAACTCCCGTTGAAATTATAAAACATAATTATATCCGACTTACGATTTATGTTATTCTTATTGTTATGATTATGCTATATAGCTACAACGATGAAGTCACATTTATTTATTATCAATTTTAAATGAGTAGAATACTTAAAAATATCATCTTCTGTTTAGTACTGCTTTTTGCTTTCCATTTTTCTTTGTTATACGTTTATAAAAAAGTTGAGATAAAGAATGAAATAGTTGCCAATTTTGATCGATATGAGATAAATCCTGAATTCCAAAAATTTTTATTCTTAGGTACTTCACATACAAAAAGAGCTATTGACACCCTGATAATACAATCGTCTTGTTCCATGGCTTTTTTTGGACAAAATAACATTAACGCATATTACTTGTTAAAACATTTACTAGAGAATTATTCAGACAGCTTTGAATATATCTGCTTCCCAAATGACTTTGGATACTACTCAAAGCGATTTTCGGGGAACCTTGATAAAATGTTTTTTTACAAGCGGTTTTTCGATTTTCATGAATATGGAACACTTTCCGGATCTAGATATAAAAGTATGAAAGAATCATATTATCATAAGTACTTGCCGTATATCAGTCTCAGGTATATGCTACAATCCCAGAAGAAAAGAAAAGAAAAAGAGAGAATAAATTTTTCACTTTTAACAAAACAAAAAAGGGCATTGAGTGCACACAACTACATCAATCAAGAGCATGGGATCAAGCAGGTGTTGGAGATATACTCTCCTCTTGCAATTAACTACCTTAAGATGACTCTTCAATTAATAAAAAAATACAATAAAAAAGCAATATTTATAAAGTACCCGCACTCAGCAGCTTTGCAAATTGAAATTGAGAAATTCGGTGACTATTTTCATGAATCAGATACTTTAATAAAAAAAGCAGGTTTTGAAATGCTAGACCTTTCACAGGCATTTTTAAAACACAACGAATATTTTTTCGACTCCCACCATTTAAATAAAACAGGCGGAATCCAAACATCTCTTTTAATTCAAGACAAACTAGCAGGTTATTAAAGCGCAGTCAATATTTAACCGTCAACAAACCCAATAAAATCAACTTACAGACCCTTCGACAACTCCTGATACCTATATGCACTCTTCTGATCCCCTGCAGCATAATAAATATTTGAAATAAAGCCTAGAATCTGTTTCTTACGATTCAATAAGCTAGCTAATCCAACTTGCCTATTATCTTCTTCCCCATTAAATTGGGACGCATAGAGTTTATCTATTTCATTAACTGCTTTTTTCATATTAGCTATAGCATTATTATACTCACCTTGAGTATTAAAAATATTACCTTTAGTTACATGCCACTCCGTATTATCTTGGAATCCTGCCTTTGCAATAGCTAAATCGCAAATGGAATTTGCTTTTTCATAATTGTTTTCTCTTAAAGCTAAATTTAATAATGATTTATAACTTATGTAATATTGCGGATTTTCCTCTAAGGCGGCAAACCAATAATGTTCAATTGAGTCGAAAACATTATATTTTATTGCTTCTAAATCAAACTTCAATTGCAACATAAAATTACTATCACTCGACGAATTTCCGAAAAGGTGTTTTTTAATTAGGCTTTTAAAATAACTTTCAGAATACGCCACCATTTTCTCCAAATTCAACTGTGGGTTTCCTACCTTGGCATTGTCACAATGTAAGGTTATCCTTTTTAAATATTCTTCTCGTTCAAACCCTTTACCCAAAATTTCAGTTTCTACTTTTACATAAGAATCAATAATCCTCATTATTTGAGCAACCACAATTCTGGCCCAATTAGGATTATTTAACTTCATTTTACTCAATACTTGTCGTATTTCAACACTTATCGCGTCAATGCAATAAGCTGCCTTTATTTCATTTTGATAATTAGATATGTCCTTTGAATTGGAAACATCAAACTCAGCAAGGGAATCCAATTTAATCACACTCAATATTTGTTGCAATTCAACAATACCTTTATAGTCACTTTCCAAACAACTTCCGTAGTTAAAAAGAGCTTCGACATACGTTGGCTTGTATTGAAGAGCCTTTAAAAAAAATGGTTTGGCTCTTACATAATCTTTCTTTCTTGAAAATAATAGAGCTCCTGCATTATTTGCACAATTAAAATATCCATCATAAACCCTTATTCCGGATTCAAACTCTAAGATAGCGGAATCAATATAACCCATATACAAAACATGAGAAGAGCCAGGCACTCGAGAAATAGAATCTGCCTTTGCAACATATTCAGTTCCCAACAAACTGTGGGCCTTTGCTGAATTTGGCAGTTTTTTAATATCATTCTTGTAAAGTGAAAATCGACTATTCCAGTCTTTATTTCGTGTTGTTATTTGAGAAAAAGACAAAAGAGTAAGCCCTGCTGATATTCCATAAAAAGCAAGTTTAAACTTACTTAACTTCTGCTTTTCAAATAATTCTAACCCGTAATATCCCAAGAGGAATATTAAACCAAAGGAACCAGTAAATACAAACCTTTCTGCAACAATCCCTGCAGCGGGAAACAACAAATTAGCTCCACCACCAACACCAAACATAAAAAAGAGAAATCCAAATGCCCACATTTCCTTTTTCTTAATTCGCTTGATAGCAAAAAACACTCCGGAAAAAACAAACACCACTCCAACCCAGACAAATGGATTACTCCATCCGACTATTTCAATTTGATCATAGCCGTAATAATAAACTAAGGGAGCTGGAAAAATCATCATCTTAAGATAATACAGAATACTATAAAAAAACATTGGTATTCTTGCCAAATTAGATTCTGCAAAATAAAGCGGGTTTTCAAAAAACATTACCTCTCTACTGACGCCATCTGAAACTGCTACTTTTTTTAGTAAAAAGAAAACAAAAAAACCTATTAACATTAAACTAAAAAGAACTGCAAATTTTTTGATTTTAACGTCTCTAAAAAAATATAAAATCAATGGAATAAGAACAATA
This sequence comes from Flavobacteriales bacterium, assembly GCA_029244805.1. GTDB lineage: Bacteria > Bacteroidota > Bacteroidia > Flavobacteriales_D > Parvicellaceae > CALSMU01. The sequence continues at coordinate 20,095 of JAQWQH010000104.1, read as the reverse complement.
AATGTAATTCCGACTTTTTTAGACAAAATACCCAGCATAAGCATTAGGATGCCTAATACCAAATGCATCCATTTTTTGTAGCCTGAATCCACATATTTTAAAAACGAGAATACACCAAGCAAACCAAAAATCAAAACAAATAATTCGTCTCTACATTTGATATTATTAACTACCTCGGAATGTACTGGATGAATCAGGAAAAGCAATGCCACAGTAAAAGGGAAAATCCAGTCTTTATCCGGAAAAAGCTTGAAAAGCAATAAGTAAATCAGCACAATTAATAACGCATAAAGCATTACATTAATTAAATGACTGATTGAAGCTCTTTCCTTAATTGATTTATCCCCGAAGAATTGATATTCAACAGCAAAACTGGATGTAACCATGGGCCTATATTCATACTGTTGCCTATCAGTCTGGACATAATGAGTAGTGAAAATTTCAGGAATAGCTGAAACACCTTTTTCAACCCTTTCATGAACACTATTATCAGTAGAAGTTACTAAATCATCATCAAGAGAGTATCCATTGTTCAAAGTGTCTCCATAGTACAAAAAGACAATAATTATTAGCGCAATAATTGGAAGCCATTTTTTCTTCGAGCTCGAAGACTTTACTTTGTTCTTTTGCCTTTTAGCATGCATGCCATAAAAATAGGAATATAAACAGTAATGCAATCTTATTGAGGTGCTAATAATTGCCGTTTGTAGAATAATTAATGATTCAATTTGAATTTATTAAACTCAAACCTATCATTTTGTTACTTTTGCAGCATGGAATATTTGAAAGAATTAAATGAAGCACAGAGAGTTGCCACCACGCATTTACAGGGACCATTAATGGTTATTGCGGGCGCAGGATCTGGAAAAACGAGGGTTTTAACCTATCGAATTGCTCATTTAATAGATAATGGAGTTGATTCATTTAATATTTTGGCACTTACTTTTACCAATAAAGCTGCCAAGGAAATGAAAGAACGTATTTCTACAATTATTGGTTCCGATAGTGGAAGAAGTATTTGGATGGGAACATTCCACTCTGTTTTTGCAAGAATACTAAGAGTGGAAAGTGAAAAGATTGGATATCCAAATAACTTTACAATTTACGACACACAAGACACCAAAAGCTTAATAAAGACAATAGTGAAAGAACTTGGCTTGGACGATAAGCTTTATAAACCAGGTATTGTATATTCTAGAATCTCGTCGGCAAAAAACAACCTTATTTCTGCACGCGCCTACATGGATGACACAGGCATTATGGCTGATGATAGGTCTACCGGAAGACCGCGATTGCATGAAGTATACATTGAATATGAAAAAAGATGTTTCAAAGCTCATGCAATGGATTTTGACGATCTGCTTTTCAAAACAAATATTTTACTAAAAAACCATCCTGATGTTTTACTAAAATATCAGGAGAAATTTAAATACATTTTAGTAGATGAGTACCAGGATACTAATTACTCGCAATATCTTATTGTTAAAAGATTAGCAGCAAGACATGAAAACATTTGTGTTGTTGGAGATGATGCGCAAAGCATCTATGCATTCAGGGGTGCCAATATTCAAAACATATTAAATTTTAAAAAAGACTATCCTGATTATAATTTGTACAAATTAGAGCAAAACTATAGATCAACAAAAGTAATTGTAGACGCCGCAAATAGTATTATATCCAACAACAAAAACCAGATAAAGAAAAATGTCTGGACTTCTAATAGTGAAGGAGAAAAAATAAAGGTCTTAAAAACTTATTCTGATAATGAGGAAGGGAAATTAATCTCAAATGACATTTTTGACATAAAAAATAGCGAGCAGGCTTTAAACTCTGATTTCGCTATATTGTATAGAACAAATGCTCAGTCCCGTTCCTTTGAAGAATCTTTAAGAAAACTTAATATTCCTTACAGAATTTTTGGTGGATTATCTTTTTATCAACGAAAAGAAATCAAAGACACATTGGCATACTTTCGATTAACTGCCAATCATAACGATGAAGAGGCTTTAAAGAGAGTAATCAATTACCCAAAAAGAGGAATTGGCCTTACAACAATTGACAAAGCAAGAGTTTGCGCTAACGAAAATGACAAAAGCCTATGGGAGGTTTTGGAAAATCCTGTTGAAAATGGACTGAAATTAAATACCGGGACTCAGAATAAAATAGGAGAATTTGTCACTATGATAAAAAGTTTTGCTACTAAAATCTCGTCAGACTCTGCTTTTGATTTATGCAACGAAATAGCAGTAAACAGCGGAATACTGAAGGAACTTTATACTGACAAAACTCCTGAGGGAGTAGCTAAGTACGATAACATTCAGGAGTTGTTAAATGGAATAAAAGGATTTGTTGAAACACAGAAAACAAGTGAAGAACAGATTGTAACACTTCCGGATTTTCTAATAGACGTAGCCCTACTGACTGATGCCGATAATGACGATCCTGATGATAAAAACAAAATAAGTCTAATGACTGTTCATGCTGCAAAAGGGCTTGAATTCCAATATGTTTATGTTGTGGGACTAGAGGAAAACTTATTCCCGTCTCAAATGGCATTAAACACCCGTTCGGAACTGGAAGAGGAAAGAAGATTGTTTTATGTAGCAATAACGCGAGCCAAGAAAAAAGCAACTTTATCATTTGCCACAAGTCGCTATCGATGGGGACAATTGGTTCAATGTGAAATGAGCAGATTCATTGAAGAAGTTGACAGCAGGTTTCTCAATATGGAGCGTGTATTTTCAAGAAATGAAGAAAAGAATGACTTGCCATTTGGAATGCCAGCAAACAACAGTTCTGGCTTTAGTTCAAAAAAAGGAACTAACACCTATAAAACCAAGAAAGCTATGCCCACAATAACTACATCCAGCACATATAATAAGAAAAATCTAAAGCGTATTGAAAGTGTTGAAAATAAAGAAGGGTCGGAAGTTGATGTAAAAAGAATTGTAGTTGGTGCAAAAGTGTCTCATGAAAGATTTGGAAAAGGAAAAGTAATAAACATTGAAGGAACTCCACCAAATGTCAAAGCAACAGTTTTCTTTCCTGAGAAAGGGCAAAAACAACTTTTACTTAAATATGCTAAACTCAATGTAATCGGATAAAAATTAACAGAATTTCCACAAATGAAATAAAAATGTATTTAATGAATAAATTCATGAATCGCATATAAAATCAGCATTCTATATAGAATCATTCACCTGATTTGGAGTTTTAATAATATTATTACTACTTTTGGAAACATCAAGTAGATGTAAAGCTGTAATTGTTCCATTTTATTGCCGTCGGAAACAATTTAAATAAAAGAACATTAATACAAATCATGTTAAAAACATTAGAATTAGATTACAACACCAGTCGTGAAAAAATGATTATTCCAGAATACGGAAGAAACGTTCAAAACATGATTCATCACTGTGTTTCAATTGCAGACAAAGAAGAAAGGAATAAGTGTGCACAAGCAATAATCAAAGTTATGGGGCAATTAAAACCTCAGCTTAGAGATGTAGAAGATTTCACGCATAAATTATGGGCACATCTATTTATTATGGCAGATTTTAAATTGGATGTTGATTCTCCATATCCAATACCAAGCGAAGAATCATTTAAGTCAAAGCCAGAAAAAGTCGATTATCCGCACAAAAAAATTAAGTACGGCCATTACGGTAAAGTTTTAGAAGAAATGATTTCTGCCGCAGTAAAATATCCAGAAGGGGAGGAAAAAAAGTACCTAACTATTCGTATAGCAAATCTGCTAAAAACATCATATCTGCTTTGGAATAGAGACACTGTAAACGACAACACAATTATTAAGCAATTAGAAGAATTATCGGGAGGTAAACTAACAGTTGACGTTGCAGACCTTCAAGATACTGCCGAAATATTACGTACCATGAGAAGTAAGTCTGTTCCAAAAGACGCCTCATTTTCAAAACCAAAAAAATCAAATAACAATAGGTCCAAAAGTAATAGCAACAATAAAGGGAGACATAAAAATCATAAAAGGAATAACAGATAAAACATAGTCAAAGAATGGGAGCTTTTGAAATTCATGGAGGTAATAAATTAAAAGGAGATTTAATCCCTCAAGGTGCGAAAAACGAAGCATTGCAAGTAATAAATGCTGTTTTATTAACTCCCGAAAAGGTTATCATAGATAACGTTCCTGACATTATTGATGTCAATAAACTAATAAATCTATTACAAGCTTTAGGTGTAAAAATTGAAAAACTAGACAAAGGAAAATACAGTTTTCAATCAGATGAAGTAGATGTTGACTTCATGATGACGGAAGAATTCAAAGAAAAAGGTGGAGGTCTCAGGGGATCAATTATGGTTGTGGGTCCATTATTGGCTAGGTTTGGCAAAGGATATATACCGAAACCTGGCGGAGACAAAATTGGAAGAAGAAGAATTGACACGCATTTCATTGGATTTGAAAGACTAGGCGCTAATTTTAATTATGACGCAAAAACAAACTTCTATAAAGCTGAGGCCAAAAGGTTAAAAGGCTGTTATATGCTCCTTGACGAGGCATCTGTAACAGGTACAGCGAATATTATTATGGCTGCTGTTTTGGCTGAAGGAAAAACTACTATATACAACGCAGCTTGCGAACCATATATCCAGCAACTCTGTAAAATGCTCAATAGCATGGGCGCAAATATTACCGGATTAGGCTCGAATATGTTAAGTATTGAAGGGGTTGAAAAACTAGGTGGCTGCGAACATCGAATTCTTCCTGATATGATTGAAATAGGCAGCTTCATAGGTTTAGCAGCAATGACTCAATCAGAAATTACGATTAAAGATGTTTCTTACGATAACCTAGGACAAATTCCTGGAGTTTTCAAGAAATTAGGAATTAAACTAGAAAGAAAAGGAGATGACATTTACATTCCCGCTCAAGATAATTATGAGATTGATTCGTATATTGATGGTTCAATTTTAACCATTTCAGATGCACCATGGCCAGGATTTACACCTGACCTTTTAAGTATCATTTTAGTCGTTGCAACGCAAGCAAAAGGAAGTGTTTTAATACATCAAAAAATGTTTGAAAGCCGCTTATTTTTTACAGATAAATTAATCGACATGGGGGCTCAAATTATTCTTTGTGATCCCCACAGAGCTAATGTTATTGGACTGAATAGAAAATCACCACTTCGAGGAATCACGATGACATCTCCAGACATCAGAGCCGGGGTATCTTTATTAATAGCAGCTTTATCAGCTGAAGGTAAAAGCGTAATAAAAAATATTGAACAAATTGATAGAGGTTATCAAGGTATTGAATTAAGGTTGAATAATTTAGGGGCAGATATAAAAAGAATTTGAAATCAATAACTTTAGTCTACTATCCACAGATATTTGGAATAATAATTGCTACTTAAATAGTTTAGTTCAAAAAATTAAATTTCTTAAAACACAATGAAACAATTTAAATTAATCATCATACTTTCACTCGTAGTGTTAACTGCTTCCAATTTTGCTTGGCCTCCTAAAAAGAAAAAAAGTAAAAAGAACAAAACACATATTATAGTAAATCAGACGGGGACAAACATAGGAGACATTGCGCCTAATATTAAATTAAAAAGCCCTGATGGAAAGGAAATGAATTTATCTGATTTACGCGGCAAAGTAGTTTTGATTGATTTTTGGGCGTCTTGGTGCGGACCATGTAGAAGAGAAAATCCAAATGTTGTAAAGGCCTATAACAAGTACGGTAAAGCTAAGTTTAAAAACGCCAAAGGATTCGAAATTTTCAGTGTTTCCTTAGACAAAAGTATTGGCCCATGGAAAAGCGCAATTGCAAAAGATGGGTTGATATGGAAGTATCATGTCAGTGATTTATTGTATTGGAACAGCAAAGCAGCCGCGCTATATCATGTAAACTCCATACCTATGAGTTTTTTAATTGATGAAAATGGTAAAATAATTGCAAAAAATTTAAGAGGTATTCAACTGCATCAAGACTTAGATAAATTGGTTGAAAAACTCTAGTCAATTAATTGTTAACAACCAATAGAACCCTGTTTATTTAACTGGTTTTTTTTATGCTCCAAAACTGACACATCGATCACTAAATCTGTCAATCTTAGCAGTAATCGCTACGAGAAGCTCAATATTCTGCCACTTTGACCTAACAGATTAATTGGCACGTTTTTGATAAAAAGGATTCCTACTTAAAAGATGAAGGAATGAGTAACAAAGAAAATACGGAGGAAAACGTTGAAAACCAAGAGGTGATTAACAATGAAGAAGAAGCTAATGAAGAGGTTAAACCTGAAAAAGAAGAGGGAGAAATGGAAGAAGTTCCAGAACTTTCTGAGTTAGAACAAAAAGAAGCAGAAATTTCAGCAGCGAACGAAAAATTTCTTCGTCTATATTCTGAATTTGATAATTTTAGAAGAAGAACGGCAAAAGAAAAAATCACTCTTACTAAGACTGCTGGACAAGATATTATTAAAGATCTCCTTCCTGTGTTGGACGATTTTCAAAGAGCTATTGACAACAATAACAAAAGTGAAGACATCGAAGCTGTGAAAGAAGGTTTTAAACTGATACAGCATAAATTTTCGCACACTTTAGAAACAAAAGGATTAAAATCTATGGATTCCTTAGGAGAAGTATTTGATGTGGACAAGCATGAAGCTTTAACGCAAATACCAGCTCCTTCCAAAAAGAAAAAAGGAACCGTATTAGATGTAATCGAACCAGGATATTTATTAGGCGACAAAGTAATTCGATTTGCTAAAGTTGTTGTTGGAAACTAAAACCCATGAGTAAAAGAGATTATTACGACATACTAGGCCTTTCAAAAGGCGCTTCTGAAGGTGAGATAAAAAAAGCGTATCGAAAGATGGCAATCAAATTTCATCCAGACAAAAATCCGGATGACACAAGTGCAGAATCTAAATTCAAAGAGGCGGCAGAGGCTTATGAGGTTTTAGGAGATGCCCAAAAAAGACAACAATATGACCAATTCGGTCATGCTGGAATGGGGCAGCAAGGATTTGGTGGTGGCGGCATGAATATGGATGACATATTCTCGCAGTTTGGCGACATCTTTGGAGGTGGTGGCGGTTTCGGAGGAGGCAGAAGTAGAGGTCCTAGAAGAAGAAAAGGCTCTAATCTTCGTGTTAAATTGACATTAACGCTAGAGGAAATAGTAAACGGCGTAGAGAAAAAGATTAAAGTCAACAAAATGGTGAATGCCGAGGGTGTTGAATTCAATTCTTGTTCTACATGCGGTGGTTCTGGCCAAGTAACTAGAGTAACCAACACAATTTTAGGTGCCATGCAAACTGCATCAACTTGTCCAAGTTGTGGAGGAGCTGGTCAAACTGTTGGGAAAAGACCACCTGGAGTCGATTCCAGTGGATTAGAAAAGAAACCTGTTGTTGTTCCAATTAACATTCCTGCTGGTGTTGAAGATGGTATGCAATTAAACATGCAAGGGAGTGGAAACGATGCTCCTGGAGGCGGAGTCCCAGGTGATTTAATAATTGTTATCACTGAAGAAGAGCATGATACATTATACAGAGATGGAAGTGACCTTCATTACGATTTACACATCAGTTTTGTCGACGCGGCAATGGGCTCTCAGGTTGAAGTTCCTTTAGTCGATGGTAAAGCAAAAATTAAAATTGCGCCCGGAACACAAAGCGGTAAAGTTCTCAGATTAAGAAACAAAGGAATACCAGAATTAAATGGTTACGGTAGAGGAGACATATTAATTAATGTACTAGTCTGGACCCCTCAAAAACTAACCAAAGAAGAAAGGCAAACTTTAGAAGGATTAAAGGAAAGTGAAAACTTTAACCCAACGCCTGGAAAGACCAAAAGTTTTTTTGACCGAGTGAAAAACCCATTTGGATAAAACTTATTACATATCTTAACTATTGAAGGGGAATCTTGTATTCCCCTTTTTACATTTTTTTAGTAGATTTACTACATGACCAACGAAACACCAATTTTCGAAGCGAAAAACATTATTAAAGAATACTCAGGACATCGAGCATTAGACAATGTCTGTATCAAAGTTCCTAAACAAAGTATATTTGGTTTACTCGGGCCTAATGGAGCAGGAAAAACATCCTTAATTCGAATAATCAATCAAATTACTGCACCTGATTCAGGCAAAATACTGATTGACGGTAAACCTTTGCAAAGAGAACATGTAAAGCAGATAGGCTATCTTCCTGAAGAGAGGGGGCTTTATAAGAAAATGAAAATTGGTGAACAAGCAGTATACTTGGCCCAATTAAAAGGCATGTCAAAGAAACAGGCCAAACAAGAATTAATGCTTTGGTTTAAAAAATTTGAAATAGACACATGGTGGAATAAAACAGTTGATGAACTCTCGAAAGGGATGGCACAGAAAATACAGTTTATTACCACGGTTGTGCATAGACCTCAACTTTTAATATTAGACGAACCCTTTAGTGGATTTGACCCAATCAACACAAACCTAGTGAAGAGCGAAATACTTAAGCTCAGGGATGAAGGTGCTACTATAATATTATCTACCCACAACATGGGTTCAGTCGAGGAAATATGCGACAACATTGCTCTCATTAATAATTCAAAAAAGATATTAGGCGGAAAAGTAAATGACGTAAAACAACAATTTTCTGAAGAAAAGTACATTATTGAATTTAAAGGTACAGGCGTAGCTTTTGCCAACGCTATTTGGGGAGGATGGGAAATGGTGAACAACGAGCAACTGGGGAAAAATCATGCTAAAGCAACTATCAAACTAACAGGAGGAACTCAATTAAATGACTTCCTCAAAGGAATTATTAATGCTGTGGAAATTGAAAGTGTAAATAAAGTTATTCCTAGTATGAATGAAATATTTATTAGAGCAGTCGAAAACGAATCTAACTCTAAAAAAGAAGTGACAAACGAAAATACAAATCAAGATGGGTAAGATTGGTTTAATAATAAAACGAGAATATACAACAAGGGTTAAGAAAAAATCTTTCCTCTTAATGACTATTTTAGGGCCCATATTAATAGTTGGATTCTTGGTTGGGGCAATTTGGTTGGGGCAACAAGAAGAAAAAGATTTAAACATTTTAGTCCTAGATGACACCTATGTTTTAAGTAACACCTTGTTACAGTCGGAAAAATATCATCTTACCTCCAGTCAAGATGAGGGGATAGAAAATATTGATGATGGAAAAACTTTCCTTAAAAAAAATGACCAATATGACATCTTTCTTTATTTACCCGGAAACATTGTTTCTGGAAATACGAGTGTTGGAAAATTATTCTACAAAGACGCTCCTAGCTCTAATGTTCAAAGGCACTTAGAAAATATTGTTGATGGTTCGATTGAACGCTTAAGGTTAAAAGAACTCAATATTAGCAACGAGGATTATTCTCGATTAAAAAATAAAGTTCAACTACATACCATTGATGTTGTTTCGAATGAGGAAAAAAATGTAGGTATGCGCGCTGGTGTTGGTTTTATATTTGGACTAATGATTTACATGTTTATTTTCATGTATGGCATACAAGTCATGAAAGGAGTGATAGAGGAAAAATCAAATCGAATAGTAGAAGTTATTGTTTCCTCTGTAAAACCATTCGAATTAATGATGGGTAAAATTATTGGAATCATGTTTGTTGGCCTAACACAATTTATTATTTGGGTAATACTCTCCCTTACGCTAACAACAACCTTAAGCCTTGCCGTATTTCCCGATATGATGAGCCCTCAAAAAATGGCAGAAACAGCACAAATGGAACAAGTTGCTGTTGGAATAGAAATAGAACCCGTTAATTCTGAAGCGGAAGATGTTGGAAAAGAATTTCAAGATTTAATCTTTAATCAAATTCCTTGGGGGTTAATGATAGGCTTATTTATTTTCTATTTTATTGGAGGGTACTTACTCTATGGATCGCTAATGGCAGCTGTTGGTGCCGCAGTGGACAGCGAAACAGATACGCAACAGTTTATTTTGCCAATTACCGCTCCTTTAATCTTTGGATATATCGTAGCAGCTATGGCGATAGACAATCCAAATAGTGTTGCAGTAGAATGGTGTAGTCAAATTCCATTCACCTCTCCAATTGTTATGTTAGTGAGAGTTTCCATGGGCGCAGAAGGTTTAGCCCTGGAAATAATAACCTCCATGGTTTTATTAATTGGAACTTTTGTAGGTACTACTTGGGTTGCTGGTCGTATTTATAGAACCGGAATACTCATGTACGGGAAAAAAGCTTCTTACAAAGAAATGTTTAAATGGCTTAGACATAAGTAGAGATAATAAACGGCACAATTTTTTCATTTGAGCACCTACAAAAAATACACCATGACAAAAATATTAGTAATAGACGACGAAAGGCCAATTAGAAGCACGCTTAAGGAGATTTTAGAATTTGAAAAGTTTTCTGTTGAAACTGCTGAAGATGGAAAAGCAGGGTTGAATTTAATTTTAAAAAATAAATATGACCTTATTCTTTGCGACATTAAAATGCCGAAAATGGACGGAATGGAGGTCTTGGACAAAATCACAGAAAATAATATTGAAACTCCTGTGGTAATGATTTCTGGTCATGGAAATGTAGAAACTGCAGTAGAAGCAATAAAAAAAGGGGCTTATGACTTTATTCAAAAACCGCTAGACTTAAACCGAACTCTCGTTACTTTAAGAAATGCACTCGACAATAAGGAGGTGGTTCAGGAAGTAAAAAAACTAAAGCGAAAAGTTAGTAAGGGAAAAGTAACTGATATCATTGGGGAATCTCAAGCTGTTACCGCAATTAAAGAAATGATTGAAAAGGTAGCTCCTTCTGATGCGAGAGTATTAATAACAGGAGGGAATGGATCTGGAAAAGAACTAGTTGCAAGACAATTACATGAAAAAAGTAATCGAGAGAAAGCTCCTTTTGTTGAAGTTAACTGTGCCGCCATACCATCAGAATTAATTGAAAGTGAGCTATTCGGACACGAAAAAGGGGCTTTTACCTCGGCTCATAAACAACGGCCAGGAAAATTTGAAACAGCTAATGGTGGAACCATTTTTTTAGATGAAATTGGAGATATGAGCTCCTCGGCTCAAGCTAAAGTCTTGCGAGCTTTGCAAGAAAATAAAATCACGCGTGTTGGAGGCGAGAAAGAAATAAAAGTTAACGTTAGGGTATTAGCCGCAACAAATAAAAACTTGCGTCAAGAAATAGAAGCGGGTAATTTTAGAGAGGATTTATATCATAGACTAAATGTAATTCCAATCCATGTGCCTTCATTAAATGACAGAAAGGATGATATTCCTTTATTGGCTAATCATTTTCTTGCAATAATTTGTGAAGACCAAGGTTTACCTTTAAAAGAAATTGATGAAAGTGGCATAACAGCTTTAAAGAATGTGAATTGGACGGGCAATATTCGCGAGTTAAGAAATATTATTGAAAGATTAGTAATACTGTGTGGAGACACAATTATTGGTAACGATGTAAACCTATACGCTAATCCAAAAGGATAATAGAAACACCTCTGAAATTTCAATCAAAAGTCAACTTTTGCCTAAGCTAAATAATCCTTTGCTTTAGCCAATGCAATTGAAATTCCGCTAGCATTTTTTCCTCCAGCAGTTGCAAAGGTTGGCTGTCCACCTCCACCTCCACCTATTTCCTTAGCTAGCTCACGAATCATATTTCCTGCATGTAGATCCTTTCCTTTAACTAAGCTATCGGAAAGAGCAATTGAGATAATAACCTTTCCATCTGTTTCTGCTCCCAATATCATAAACAAATCATCGACCTCCCCCTTTAATTGAAATGCCAAATCTTTAATTGCTCCGCTATCTAAATCTACTTTTTTCGCTAAAAAATTAACTCCATTAATAGGCTCTATTGCATCCAATAATTCCTTTTTAACATCACCTGCTTTGTCTTTTTTAAGTAAAGCTATTTCTTTGTTTAGTTTTGAGTTTTGACCTAATAAATCAGAAATGGCCTTTTTTATGTCTTTTGGACCCTTCAATAAATCCCTTACCTCATGAAGCAAGTTCAATTGAGATTGCAAATGTTTATCTGCTGCAACTGAAGTTATAGCTTCAATTCGCCGTATTCCAGAGGCAATTGAGCTTTCAGCAGTTATTTTAAAAGATCCTATTTGAGAAGTCTTTTCAGCATGTATTCCTCCGCAAAGTTCTATGCTCGAGCCAAACTTAATAACGCGAACCACATCTCCATATTTTTCTCCAAACAACATCATCGCACCCATCTCTTTTGCCTTATTAACAGGAACCATTCTTTGTTCTTCCAAATCAATGCTTTGCCTTATGCGCTGATTTACTAAAGTTTCAACTTTAGCTAATTCTTCGTCAGTTACTTTACCAAAATGAGAAAAATCGAAGCGCAAATATTTTTCATTTACCAAAGAACCTTTTTGCTCAACATGTGCTCCTAAAACTTCTCTTAAAGCTTCATGCATTAAATGCGTAGCAGTATGATTATTGGCAGTAAGTGTTCTTTTATCGATGTCAACTACCGCCTTAAAGTTAAGGTTTGTATCTAGAGGCAATTCGTTCGCAAAATGAATTATTAAATTATTCTCTTTTTTAGTATCGAAAATTGATGTTTTTGCACCATTCGCTTCAATATAACCTCTATCTCCAACCTGCCCGCCACCTTCGGCATAAAATGGCGTAAAATTAAAAACAAGCTGGTACAATTCTTTTCCTTTAACAATTACCTTTCTATATCTTGTTATATATACATCAGACTCTGCGAAGTCATAACCAACAAACTCTTCCTGGTCATCTTCTTTTAATATAATCCAATCGCTTGTTTCCGTTTGAGCATCTTTACGAGAACGATTTTTTTGTTTTTGCAATTCCTCATTAAAACTTCCTTCATCAATAGTCATTCTATAACCTTCGGCAATTAGATTAGTTAAGTCGACTGGAAAACCAAATGTATCATACAATTCAAATACCTCCTTACCGGGAACAACATTCTTCTTGTCAGAATTTAATTTTATACAAATCTGATCGATTCTTTTTAAACCAAGTTCAAGCGTTCTAAAAAAAGAAGTTTCTTCTTCTTTTATTACCTTTTCAATCAATACTTTTTGCGTTGCTAATTCCGGAAAAGCATTACCCATTTGATTGGCCAATACCGGAACTAGCCGGTACATAAATGGCTCTTTCAATTCTAGAGATTGATAACCATAACGAACTGCTCTTCTTAGAATCCTTCGGATTACATAGCCCGCTCCAGTATTTGAGGGTAATTGGCCGTCTGCTATTGAAAAAGAAATTGCTCTGACATGATCAGAAATAACCCGCATGGCAATGTTTACCATCAATGCTTGTTTATGCTTTTCTTCATTTTCAGGACGGTATTTTAACCCTGATAAATCTTCTATCTTGTTTAATAATGGAGAAAAGACATCTGTATCGTAATTACTCGTTTTTCCCTGTAATGCAACCGCTAAACGCTCAAAGCCCATTCCAGTGTCAATATGATTGTTCTTAAGCGGAACCAAACTTCTATCCGCCATTCGGTTTTATTGCATAAAAACCAAATTCCAAATTTCAATCACTTGTGGGTGATCCATATTTACCAATTCAGTACCGGGCACTTTTATTCGTTCAGCATCCGTCCTTAAATCAATATGAATCTCGGAGCAAGGACCACACGGACCAGTATCTCCCATTTCCCAAAAGTTATCTTTTTTGTCACATGCTAAAATATGCTCGTCAGGAATTATTGATCTCCAGATATCATAAGCTTCCTGATCTTTCTCCGTTCCATCTTCGTTATCGCCTTTAAAAACGGTGATATACAATCTATCCTTATCCAAACCGTATACCGCCGTCAATAATTCCCATGCCCATTCGATCGACTCCTTTTTAAAATAATCTCCAAAAGACCAATTCCCTAACATCTCGAACATTGTATGGTGATATGTATCTACACCTACTTCTTCTAAATCATTGTGTTTTCCCGATACGCGCAAACATTTTTGAGAGTTCGCAACACGAACATCTTTGGGAGTAGAATTACCCAAGAATATATCCTTAAATTGATTCATCCCAGCATTGTTAAACATAAGCGTAGGATCATCTTTCACCACCATAGGTGCCGAATCAACTATCGTGTGATTTTTTGAAGCAAAAAAGTCGAGAAATTTTTGACGTATTTCCTTAGATGTCATTCCGTTAATTTTTATTATATCAATGCCTTAAATCTTACGCTAGATAAGAAGGTTGCAAATTTAGCGATTTTAGCCTAATTTCACGCTCACAACGAAACCTATTTTGTCAAAAACCAAATTCAAATACAATCCTGAGAGTTTAAATTACGAAGAAGTGCAACTTGGATGGAAAAGTTATGTTCGAAAGTTTTCTTACTTCATCATTTCTACCATTGTTTTTGCATCAATAATAGTTGCCTTACTCTACCCTTACATTAAAAACCAAGGAGTTAAGGAAGCTCAAGTAGATATTGATTCAACCAAGGAAGAGCTAATTAGCTTTATGAAAGAATTAGAAGAAATTGAATTAGTCTTAGAAGAATCGCAGAGCCGAGATGACAATATCTATAGAGCTATTTTTGAAGCGGATCCTTACCCACAGCACAAAAGAGGATTAGGCACTGGGGGGAACCCAATTAAATACGATAAATATAATAATATTGCCCACCGCGAATTAGTTATAGAGATAGCGAAAAAAATAGAAAAAATAGAAAAACAATTAGTTGCTCAATCTAGGTCCTATGATGAAGTTATTGAATTGATTAAAACCAAGGGAGAAATCCTACACTCAATACCTTCTATTCAGCCGATTAACAATGCTGATCTAACTCGCTTGGCATCTGGTTATGGAATGCGCATGCACCCTATTTACAAAATAATGAAACTTCATGCCGGGATGGACTTTACAGCCAAAAGTGGAACAGAAATATACGTTACCGGTGATGGTGTCGTAGAAAAAGCTAATTGGATGAGTGGTTACGGTCAAATTGTGATTATTGACCATGGATTTGGTTATAAAACAAGATATGCGCATTGCAGTAAATACAATGTGAAAAAAGGACAAAAAGTAAAAAGAGGTGATGTAATTGCCTATGTAGGGAATACAGGTGCTTCTGTTGGTGCGCATTTACATTACGAAGTAAGAAAAAACGGAAAACCAATCAATCCGGTTAACTTCTTCTTCAATGATTTATCTCCTGAAGAATACGAAAAAGTAATTGAGCTATCTTCCAAACCAACCCAATCAATGGAATAGTTTAATCATTTAAGATCTCATCCAGATAATCTATTTCGTCATCCGAATTAATGTCTTTAACTTTGTCTTGTTCTATTGTATTGGCAAAATGTGAACTATTCTGAATTCTTTTGTTTCTATTGTTAACTCCCACAACAACTAATATTATCGAGAGTACCAAGGACCCATATTGAACAATAGCAATAAAGGCTATCCAATCTTTTGCTCCTTTTTTCCAAAATGACTCAAATAATGGTATTGAAATTAGAGAACATAAAGCAAAAACAGAAACAAACACGATTGCAATAACGCGCATTGATGATTTAGCAGATCTAGTGCTTATTGCACTAAAAACAATGGAAGGTATGCCTCCAATAATCATAACAATAAGAAAGAATAATGTTGCAAAAAACGTATTTACGTCTCGTTCAAATTTTGCATTATTTCTGCACTCTGTAAATAATAAAACAATACAAACGAATACTGCAAACTGCAAGATGTAACTACTTAATTTCATTTTAGAAATATAGGAATTTTAAACTAAAGAAGTTATTAGGTGAATCAAATGGACTTAATGGACTAAGGTTTCGGAGGAATGGAGACTAACATCAATTACCTAAAAAAATAGAATTCTATAATGAGATTACTACACCAATTAAATAGGAACTCGCAATGAAGTGTTGCTTGGAAAGCTAAACATAGCTAATACCTCAACACAAAATGCTGTTTCTCTATTCCTGTGCGAAAGTAAACAATGCCAAATTGGAAAATATCGACCGTAAGAGTTACTTTGGGATGGTTTTTAATCTCTTCCCAAGCTTCTGTCATTTCATCCGACCAATGAATATCGTCAAAAACAAACACACTATTTTCATTTGCTTTCTCTAAACACTGATTAAAATAATCAAGAGTCGGTTTCTTTTGATGGTTACCATCAAAAAAAACAAAGTCCAAAACAGTAATTTTAGGAAGAATTTCAGCTAAGGTATCGCTAAAATTCCCTTGTACCATTTGCACGTTATCGAGGCGTAAAGATTTAAAAGTATTTTTAGCTACTTTACATATTTCTGGACTTCCCTCAAGAGTATACACTTTAGCTTTTTTCCTTGCTTTCGCCAAATAAGCTGTTGTCAGGCCTAAAGACGTACCTAGCTCTAAAATAGTATTGGGGTGATAGTAATTAACCATTCGAAATAATAGCTGTGCATATTTCGGATTCTTTGAAGAGTGCTTTGCTATACTCTTTATTTTTCGTTGATTCGAATTAAAAACGCGGGAGCCAGCTCCCAAATCATCAACCGTGAGAACACGTTTGGATAATAATAGTTTTTTACGAATAAACTCCACCGCAGGGAAGGCATAGTAACTATTGTCATTTTCAAAAACATCGATTATTAAGTCATATACAAACGGTGAATGTACCTTGTGTTTTGAAACAGCTTTTATCCTGTATGAAATATATTTTAAAACTTGTGCAGTCAACCTACCTTTATATTTATGTGATTCACAAAAATAGGCAGAAGAAGAGAATATTCTAATTATTAAAGAGTGAAATTCTTCGTTCTGAGCGAAGTTAAAGAATGGGAAGTTGAGTAGCTCAACTTCGAATTACAATCACGACTAGTTATTTTAGAGACAACATATAGCGCCACATACACGATTAATTTAACGATATTCCGTATTTTCGCTGCCCTTATCATTGGATATGCTTTAATAAAATGACTAAAGAAGAAAAAGACGATAAAAAAATGCCTTTCTTAAAACATCTCGAGGAATTGAGATGGCGTTTGGTAAAGTCTTCCATTGCTATTTTAATTATAGCAACGGTATTATTTATTTATACCGATCCCATTATTAAACATGTGTATTTAGCCATGTCAGAAATGGAGTTTCCTACCTACCGGTTCTTTTGTTGGATGTCCCAATCACTTGGGTTAGAAGACACATTATGCGGAACAGAAATCCCTATTGATATTCAATCAATTGAAATGACACAGCAATTTGCTACCAACATGTACTTTGCTATAGTGGGAGGATTTTTAATGTGCTTTCCATTTATATTTCATCAAATATGGAGTTTTGTAAAGCCTGGTCTTAAAGATAAAGAAGTCTACGTAACAAAAGGAATTGTGTTTTATGGCTCTCTACTCTTCTTTTTCGGAGTAGCATTCGGCTACTTTTTAGTCAGTCCATTATGTGTTCAGTTTTTCGGCTCTTATAAACTTACTGCAGAAATTCAAAATAACTTCACCATCAACAGTTATATGACAATGATAACCACAACAACTCTTTTCAGTGGACTCTTTTTTGAATTGCCAATAATTATTTATCTACTTACCAAGCTAGGCATTATTTCTCCGGCACTCCTGATAAAGTATAGAAAACATGCTTTAGTTGCCATATTGGTACTCTCAGCAATAATAACACCTCCGGATATTATAAGTCAAGTATTAGTCTCTTTTCCCATATTAATTCTTTATGAAATAGGGATTATAGCCTCAAAAAGAGTGGTCAAAAAACCAAAATAATTTTTTTCAAATCAATTGATTAAAACGAACCACATATTAATTTGCATCATTTTGCTATTAACCATAAATGGCTTTAGTCAAAAAACAAAAGTTTATGGGACCGTAACAGATGTTGAAACTAAAGAGCCACTTCCTTTTGTTAATGTCACTTTTCAAGGATCTAAAATTGGAACAACAACAGATTTAGATGGATATTATGAATTAGAATCTTATTATAGTACAGATTCTCTTTCAGCTTCTTTTGTTGGATACACAAGATTGTCCATTGCTATTAACAAAGATATTTCTCAAAGAATAGATTTTCAGCTTTCTGAAGCATCTACAGATTTGCCTGAATTAATCATAATTCCGAGCAATACAAACCCAGCACACCCTATTCTCGAAAAAGTAATTCAAAACAAACCTATTAACAATAGAGAAAAACTGGAATCTTATGAGTACGAGGTATATAATAAGATGGAATTTGACATTAACAACCTCTCCAATAAATTGCAAAAAAGTAAAGTTTTCAAAAAATTTGACTTTATATTCGACAATATTGATTCAACGGATGGAAAACCTTATTTACCTATCTTAATTTCAGAATCCATTTCGCAATACTATTATCGAAAAAACCCAAAATCTCATAAAGAAACAATTAAAGCTACAAGAGTTTCTGGTGTTGATAATCAAAGTGTATCTCAATTTACAGGAGATATGTACCAGCAAATTAATGTATATGAAAACAACCTAAAGCTATTGGGAAGAGACTTTATTAGCCCAATAGCAAATTATGGATTGAGTTACTACAAGTATTACTTAATAGATAGCATGAATATAGATGGCTACTGGTGTTATGAATTAAAATACATGCCTAAGAGGAAAGGAGAATTAACGCTAGATGGAACCATATGGATTCACGATACGACTTATGCTGTTAAAAAAATTCAAGGTAATATAGCAAAAGACGCTAACCTTAACTTAGTTGAGGACTTATCCATAACACAAACCTTTCGGCAGGTAGAAGATGAAGTCTGGATGCTGACAAAAGATGAGCTATTTATCTCTTTTTCCCTAGCAAAAAATAAAACTGGTTTTTACGGAAGAAAAGCAACTTATTACTCAGAATTTGTCATAAATAAGCCTAAATCGGATGCATTCTACAAAGGGTTAAACAATATTTTTGTCGAAGATAGCGTGCAGCTAAAAAGCAATGAGTATTGGAATCAACACAGACAAGACACCTTAACAGAAAAAGAGCAAGGTGTTTACGACATGATTGACACATTAAGCCGTTTACCTATAATTAGAAGTTATACGGATATTATTAAAACGGTTGCGACAGGCTACAAAATATTAGGTAAATTTGAGTTTGGACCAATATATTCTTTATACAGCTGGAATCCTGTTGAAGGACATCGTTTTAGTATGGGAGGAAGAACCAGCAACGACTTTAGTAAATCTATAGAAATATCTGGTTACGCAGCATATGGATTACTAGACGAAGAATTTAAATATGGAGGTGGAACACGATTCTTTATTACTAAAAAGCCAAGAAGACTAGTCCAATTGGTGTACAAAAATGATGTAGAACAAGTTGGGTTAAGTTCAAATGGATTTAATTCTGCAAATGCTGTATCTTCAATTGCTAGAAGAAATCCACTAAACAAATTGGTTTTTAATACTGAATACCGGGCCTCTTTCGAGAGGGAATGGACGGCTGGCTTACAAAGTACTCTAATGCTTCGAAACGCTTCAATTTCACCTTTAGGAATTACGCCTTTTATAAAGACAAACCCCGAAACTTCCACGCAAGATTCAATACCAAACATTAGAACTTCTGAAGCTTCATTTTTGGTCCGGTATGCCCACCATGAAAAACATGTTTCTGGAGAGTTTGACAGAGTTTCTCTAGGAACTAAACACCCTATTTTTACTGTATTTTACACATATGGAATTCCAAATTTATTTAACAGCGAATATGAATACCACAAGCTTGTTATAGGTTATAAACATAAGTTTTCGTTACCCATTATTGGAACCACAAAGTATCAGTTTTCAATTGGAAAAGTCTGGGGTGACCTTCCTTATCCTTTACTAGAAATACATCCAGGAAATGAAACATGGGGGTACAACGAAGATTCTTATAACCTAATGAACATCAATGAATTTGTAAGTGATGAATATATCAGTTTTAATGCACATCAACACTTTGGGGGTATTTTATTAAATAAACTTCCTCTGCTTAGAAAATTAAAATGGCGAGAGGTTGTTACTTTTAAAGGAGTATACGGAAGACTTGACAATAAAAACACTACTTTAATGGACTTAGCAGACTACACCACAACCTTAAAGACA
>JAQWQH010000029.1 GCA_029244805.1 Flavobacteriales bacterium | reverse complement strand
GGGCCTTTTGGACCAAATGATAACCCGGGTGCAGGATTGGATAATTCAGCAACTGGAGATGGTTTATTAGATGGTTTAAGCTCGGCTTCAACAGAGGATGCAGCGATTTTAGAGTTTGATTTTGAAGCAGTGGGATCATCCATTTCCTTTCGCTATGTATTTGCTTCAGAGGAGTATTTAGAATACGTGAATGCAGGCTACAACGATGTATTTGGATTCTTTATTAAGGTCAAAACCCCAATGGAGGAAATTATTCAAGTACAAATATTGCTTTAATCCCAGGCACTTCAACTCCGGTTACGATTGATAATTTAAATAATATTTCCAATAGTCAATATTACAATAATAACGGTGATGGAAATAGTGCGCCTCAAAACGCTGATAATACAGTGGTTCAGTATGATGGATTTACAGACGTTCTAACCGCTTCAGCAGATGTTGTTTGTGGCCAAGTTTATCACATTAAAATAGCGATAGCAGATGCTGGGGATGGTCAATATGATTCTGGTGTGTTTTTGGAAGCGCAAAGTTTTACAAGTGTGTCTCCTATATCTGTCAATAGTCAAGTTACAACAGTAGGAAATTTACTTACAAATCAAATTATGGAAGGCTGTGGAACTGCTGAAATACAATTTATTAGAGCAGACTCAATAAACTTTAACCAAACGTTTTCACTTTCTTATGCAGGCAGCGCGTCTAATGGAACGGATTATGCTTCTCTACCTAATACTATCACGTTTGCAGCTGGTCAAGCAGCTCAATCAATAAATATTGTGTCCATTTATGATTTATTGGCGGAAGGTACGGAGTCACTTTCCATTACAATTACCTATTCCGGCGATTGTGGTCAAAATCAAACGGAAACAATTACATTATGGATTGTTGATCAATCACCTATCAGCTTAGATCTATTGGATCAAGTTGTTGTGGATTGTCCAAATGGAGATCCATTGAATTTAATCGCCACGCCCTCAGGAGGTAATCCAGCTTATTTCCATTCATGGAGTACGGGTGCAACTACTTCCTATATCAGTGTAAATCCTTCTACTACTACTACTTATTATGTTACCGTTACGGATGAATGTGGTAGCCAGTCAGTTTATGATAGTATAGAAGTTGTGGTGCCTATAAACTCGCCTTTATTACTAGAGGTTAGTAATGATACTTCAGTTATTTGTCCGAGTTCACCTGTGGATTTATTTTCTTCAATTTCCGGAGGAGCAGGGGGGTATAGTTATTCTTGGAGTAATGGCAGTTCTCAACAAGATATATCTATACAGACAATGGAAACTAATCAGTATGATTTAACCGTAACAGATATGTGTGGAACAATGGTGTCTAACAGTGTTTTGGTAACAGTAGTTCTTCCGGTTATTTCAGCACAGCCTTATGGTGCGACATTAATTTGTCCTGGAGATTCAGCAGAAATTGGAGTTGTGGTATCGAATGGTACAGGAGTTTATAACTATAATTGGAATACAAGCGAAACTAACTCACAAATTACGGTGACACCGGCTACTTCAACCATTTATTATGTGAGTATTACGGATAGTTGCGCGGCTCATTATGAAGTGGTAGAAAATGTTATAGTAAACGTTGATAGGCCCATTGCAGAATTTACTTTAGGAGCAGATAACATTGTAGTAAAGAAACCGATTAACTTTATTAATCAATCGGAAGGCGCAACTAGTTACTATTGGGAGTTTGATAATGGTGAGTTCTCAACAGGGGTGAGCCCAACGACGACTTATTACAATGATGGAGCAGTAACAGTAATGCTAGTTGCAGAAAATCAAGCAGGGTGTTTGGATACGGTCTATCACACCTATTATGTTCAACCTGAAATGGTATTTTTTGTGCCAAATGCATTTACACCTAATGGAGATGGGAAAAATGATTACTTCGCTGGCGATGGTGTTGGTGTAAAAGAGTATGAAATGAGAATATTTAATCGTTGGGGAGAAATCATTTATCATTCCGAAAGCAAAAGAGACACTTGGGATGGAAGGGTAGGTGGAATTATGTCGCCTAATGGAGTTTATGTTTGGAAAATATTGCTGATAGGCTTTGACGGTACAGAATATAAAAAAACAGGTCATGTATCCTTAATTAGGTAACTCATCTACTATTGGATTCTTTTTTCGTTTATTTGTTTTATGAAAATACTTGGTTTTTTTCTTGTCATATTTTGTCTTAGCTGTTGTTCAAATGGCCAAGATAGACTTGATCCAATCGATGAATATTACAATAAACATGTTGGTGATACCCTAGCCAGCATCTGCCACGAAAGCGTTTCTAATGGTAGTTTGGAGCATGGAAAGTTACTTCCTTATCATGGAAATAACTATTCTTATTTTGATACTACAAGTTACTTTTCCGGTAGAGCATTTTTACATGAGGATGTTTTAGCGTTCACCTTAAAAGCTTACAAAGAGCTTCAATCTGTCTCAGATCGATTTTATCGAATAATGGAATGTTCTAATAAAAAAGGAGGGAAATTATTACCGCATCAAACCCATCAGAATGGGACAAGTATCGATTTTATGATGCCCCTTACAAAAGACCATAAGCCATACTATAAGCTCGACAAAACCGGTGTTAGTCATTATTGGCTTACGTTTGATGATGCCGGCAAGTATTCCGAAGATAAATCTGTAGAAATTGATTTTGAAGCAATTGCACAGCATATTTTATTATTGAATGAAGCGGCTAAAGAAAAGGGATGGAAAATTAAGAAGGTTATTATTAAAATCGAGTTAAAAGATGAATTGTATGCAACTCCCTCAGGTAAAAAGCTAAAAGCAAACGGGATATACGTTGTGCAAGGTTTGTCAAAATTGGTTAATACTCTTCATGATGAGCACTATCACATAGATTTTGCTAAGTTTTAATCTTTCTCGCAGGAAGGAAGGCAATCACAAAACACAAATAGTCAGAAAAAACGCTTATACTTTAAAAACGCTTATACTTTCCCTGGGTAAACCTTCAATGCTTCTTCTAGGCAAATAACTGCATTTTCCAAAGCTTCTTTATTTAGAACGTAAGCAATTCTTACTTCTTGCGTTCCGGCTCCTGGTGTAGCGTAAAATCCAGTAGCAGGTGCAAGCATTACAGTTTGTCCGTTGTAATCAAAATCTTCCAATAACCACTGGCAAAATTTATCTGCATTGTCAATTGGTAATTTTGCTATGGCATAAAAAGCACCTTTTGGCTTAGGGCATGTAACACCTTCAATTTTGTTCAACCCGTCAATGACAATATCTCTTCGTTCGACATACTCTTCAATCACATCATCAAAATAACTCTGTGGAGTGTCTAAGGCCGCTTCACCAGCAATTTGTCCAAAGGTTGGGGGACTTAAACGAGCTTGACCAAATTTTAATGCCATTGCCATAAGCTCTGCATTTTTACTAATTAAAGCGCCGACTCTAGCTCCACACATGCTGTACCTTTTAGAAACAGAATCAACCAAAACTACGTTATTTTCGATACCTTGCAGTTGTAGACAAGAATAGTGTTCAGCGCCATCGTAACAGAATTCTCGATAAACTTCGTCTGCAAATAAAAATAAATCATGCTTTTTTACGATATCGCGAAGTGTTTCTAATTCTTTCTTACTGTACAAATAGCCAGTAGGATTGCCAGGGTTACAAATCAAAATCCCTTTCGTTTTTGGAGTAATCAATTTTTCAAACTCACTAATTGGGGGAAGCGCAAATCCATCTTCAATTTTTGCAGTTACCGGAACTACGTTTACGCCTGCAGTTACACCAAACCCGTTATAGTTTGCATAAAAAGGCTCTGGAACAATTAATTCATCGCCAGGTTCTAAGCAGGTTTGAAAAGCGAATATTAAAGCTTCTGAACCACCAGTAGTGATCATTATTTCATTGTTTGGATTTAAATTTATTCCAAAGTTTTTATAATAATCAGAAAGCCCTTCTCTATAAGATTGGAAGCCAGCAGAATGACTGTATTCCACTACCTTCAAATCTAGATTTTTCATTTTATCAAGCACAACCTGAGGTGTTTCAATATCCGGTTGACCAATATTCAAATGATGCACTTTTTTTCCATCCTTTTTCGCTTGCTCTGCGTAAGGAACTAGTTTACGAATTGGTGAGGCTGGCATTGAATGGGCTTTACTTGCTATTTTAGGCATATCTTAAATTTGTTAGTTTGGTTCGTTCGGTGGCAAAAATATAAAAACATGGAAAAAGATTACCTTTTTTTTGTAGGAATAACACTTTTCCATTTTTATTAACATCTGTTGTGTTCTCCATCCTGATTTTCTAATTTTATCCCACCCAATTAAAATTGCAAAAAGTAGTATGTATTTAATATTTGATACCGAAACAACTGGTCTCCCAAGAGACTTTAAAGCACCAATTACTGATACTGATAATTGGCCGCGTTGCGTTCAAATTGCTTGGCAATTGCATGACGAAATGGGTAAGTTAATTGAGTCAAAAGATTACTTGATTCAACCAGAAGGGTATGACATTCCTTATAAAGCAGAGGAAATCCACGGCATCTCAACAGATCTAGCAATGGAGCAGGGAATTCCATTGAAGGATATGCTAATTGAGTTCAACGAAGTGTTAGGAAGAGCAAAATTCATTGTTGGTCAAAACCTGAAGTTCGATACTAATGTAGTGGGATGTGAGTTTGTTCGTGAAGAGCTTGAAAATGATTTGCAAGAGACGCCAGTTTTGGATACCTGCACAGAAGATACAGCTGCGTTATGTCAAATTCCTGGTGGTAGAGGAGGTAAATTTAAATTGCCAACCCTAACAGAGTTG
>JAQWQH010000198.1 GCA_029244805.1 Flavobacteriales bacterium | reverse complement strand
TTAGGGTCTATTGAAGAAGGAAAAAATGCAACATTATTTGTTTCCGAAGGAGATGCATTAGATATGAGAACAAGTAACGTTTTTATTGCTTTTATAGATGGTAGAATGGTGAACTTAGACAATCATCAATCAAGAAATTACAATAAGTATAAGACGAAGTACGGCTTAGAGTAAGTGAGGTATTGAAGCGGTTAATACAATTAGATAAAAACATACTTCCATAGTTCAACAGGATAGAATAGTCGCCTCCTAAGCAACAGATCTGGGTTCGAGTCCCGGTGGAAGTACTAATTTAAAGTGTAAAATACTGTTATTGAGGTGTTTGTAGTTTTTTTATTTGTTTTTGGCAAACTATTGTCAAACTTTTTTAAATATCCACTCCTTTTCCAACATCTACTTACCCCACTTCCTTCTCCATTTAGATTTCTCATACTTCCAAGATGCAGGGCGAGAGAATAGGCAAATGAATAGTAGTTCAATGTATTTCACTTGGTAAATAGAAACATTGGATTGAAAAATTATTATCTTGCCTTATATTAAGCTATTAACTGAAAACGGAATTATGAAAAAACTATTATCTATAAAGGCGCTATTTCTTTTTGCCGTATTTCCTTTTAATTTAACTTGTTTTAGTCAGTTGTCAATTCCTTTTAATTGTCAAAATTGTTCTGATGAATCATTTTATCAAGTTCACTCTTTGGCGAACCCATCAGGTAGTTCCATTTCTCAAATTGATGTTGTTAATAATGCATATTCCCCTCTGCAGAATAGTCCTGCAAACATATTCATTAATGCCATAGGAATGCGACCATTAGACAGTCTTGCATATGGAATTAAATGGAATACAAATGAATTAATTAAAGTGGATGCTCAAGGTATTATAACTAATCTAGGAAACACATCTAATCTTCCTAGCAATCTGTATGATGCAGGTGATTTTGGTCCAAATGGATTGTTACACGTGAGATATAATCTGGGACAGACAATGTATTGCATTAATGTTGGCACTAACGAAGTTGTTAAAACATATAATTTTTCAACGAATATAGAACCTGGAGACTTTACTTTTAATATTATTGATAGTTTATTTTATTCGGTGAATAATAACGGAGAATTATTTACTATTGACCCTAATGATGGTTCAATCATCATTATTGGCTCATCAGGTCTCTCTGGTGATTTTGGAGCAATGTTTTCAGACAATACAGGTCGTATTTGGGGGTTACAAAACTCTACCGGCAACTTATATCAGTTTAACATTATTTCCGGTTCAGCTAATCTAGCTACATCTATAGCATCATCAACACTAAATGATGGGTTTAGTTGCAGAAATGCAGTGAATACCTTTGAATTTAATAATGTCCGCTTAGATTCTCTGTCGCTGCAAGCCTCTGCCGGTGATGTGGAATACCAATGGGTAGATTGCGAAAATAATTATGAACCTATTTTAGGTGCAACGAATCAAACATTTATGCCCAGTTATAATTCAAACTTTGCTGTAATAATTTGGCAGAACGGTTGTATAGACACCTCAAGTTGTGTATTAGTTGATTTTACAGGTATATCAGAAGAAATAAACCTATTGCCAATAATTTACCCCAACCCTTCAAGTACTGGTCTTATACAGCTTAATACAAGCATTGCTAACTCCGATATAAACGTATATTCTATTGAAGGAAAACAAATCAACTTTACTCAATCCAATGATGTAATAGACATTTCGGATAATGAAAAAGGTGTTTATCTTATTTCTATTGATGGAATAGTTACAAGGTATGTTTATCAAGAATAAATAGTATCTTTCACTTGTTAAATATAAACAGTAAGAAATAATAAAGAGACATGAAAAAGGATGAATTTAATAGTATGATTAGGTTATATTTTGTATCCATTCCAGATGATTTAGGGGATGATTTATGTTTAGTCAAAGGTGCGTTAATAATTGTTCAGAAACTTAATAGTGAATGGGCTTATGGTTATCATATAAAAAACCAAGGTGGAGGGACAGTGGGAGAGTATCACTTAATATTTAAATCTAGCGAGTACGATAAAGAAAATGAATGTGTAGAATGGGAAAGTGCTTTTGGGGATTTTAGAAATTATGATATGTCAACCGCTGATGGCCTTAAGGGATTTAATGAAGATGAAGCACTTGAGATGTTTGGTAAATTAGATGATTTATGGGATAGTACTTTACACTGGGGAGGCGATCTTGTTTATACAACTGATGAAGTCGAGGAGTACTCAGGATATGATGAAATGTTTTTGTGCTATAAAAGTAAATTTTCTAATTTAGTAGAGGAAAACTCGTCGTTCTGGTATGCAAAAGATAATGCTAATTGGGATGAAGAAGTTTTTTTACAACATCTTGATATTGAATCTGTGTCTGAGGAAATTCCAGGAAACATGTGCTTTTGGGAATAAAATAATATGGCAAGACAAGCTTTGAGTTTAGCGGAAACATTCCAAGATTATTCTTCGATTTGCTTTAATGATAATAAAGAAAATCTTTTTTACGGAGAAATTTTTGACCAAGCGGTAGCTAAAGCAATAGAACTAAAAGAACCAGCTTCGGAAGACGAATTAGAACATTTGGTAGATGATGAAGACCATCGTGATAACATCAAACAATTAGACCCAACTCAGGTGCCGACGTAATACCGTTAAATCAAAATTAGTGTTCGAATTCCAGTCCATCAACTAGTTGTATGGATTACTTTGCTCTTTTATTTCTTTTGGACTCATATAAATTTTTTTCTTGTAGTTAATGTATTCGGTGGGAGCGATACTGCTATTGTGAACATACAAGGCAAAATCATAACATTGCCAGAGTAAACCATGATTAATTGTTCTTAAATCTGTAGCTCGTTCAAACTTAGCCCTGAACTTTTTGTTAAAATAGGAAAGTCCAACATGCAACATTTTCAATGATGAGATATTCTCATACTCAACTAAATGAGCTAATTCGTGACCAATAACTCCTATTTGCGCATTGAAAGAAACACTGTCTGGGGATATTTTAGCTGAAGGAAAATCATTTATATATATAATATAATGTCTTTTCCCTTTACCTCTAAAAACATTTATTCCTTTTGGTCTTGCAACCATAGTGGTTTTTAGTTTTCTTCTTCTAAAACTGATTTTGGTGTCTTTTAATTCAGGATAAAATGATAGTGCAACAAGGGTTTGGAGTTCATATTTTTCATAAAAAAACTTATTATTGTTGAATTGCAATCTCAACGTGTCAATTTGCTGAGACATAATTAGATTACTCAATAGTCTTGGAGCTTGTTGTTGCCCAAAATTATTGCCTGTGAACAATAGAAGTAAGAGAAGCATGAAGGTTTTAATCCAAATCATTTTTTCTAATCCGCTTTCGATTCTTTTTAATATCGGCTTTTTTTGATTTGCTTTCTAATCTTCTTTGAACCGAGCCTTTAGTCGGCTTGGTCAGTTTCCTTTTTTTTGGAATAATGAGCTCCTTTTTAATTAATGCTAAAAATCGTTGAATAGCAATTTCTTTATTTCTTATTTGGCTTCTTGTATCCGATACTACAATTCTTAACTCTCCATCTTCTGTTAGCTTGGAACGTAATTTTTTTTGCAATATTATTTTTTGCTGCATGGAAAGAGCGGCCGAATATCGGACATTGAAAAATAATTCAACTCTTGTTTCTGTTTTGTTGACGTGCTGTCCTCCAGCTCCTCCACTACGGGATGTTTTAAATGTCAATTCGAATTGTATTTTGTCGTCAATCATTACTGCAAACAATCAATAAAACTGCTATAAATGTAAGGTTATTTGTGAATATTATCTCACTAAAGAACCATTATGGCGAGTGATTTGAAAAAGAATAGAGTAATATAGTTTTCAATATCTCAATAATTAACTCAAATTTGTAGTTCAATAAGCAAAATGTCAAGACTTACCGCCCTAATTATAGCTTACTTTTTATTAGCAACTGCAGAAATTATTGGGACGCATATCGGTTGTCTGCCCTTAATATTTGCCACTAAACCTCTTTTAATGGTTACATTGTTTGTATGGTTTTACCTGCAAACAAAGGCAAGTGCTAATAGTAAGTTTAGAAAGTATTTGCTATTGTCAATTGTTTTTGCTTTTGGTGGAGATACATTTTTAATGTTTTTGCCCTTTGATGAAATTTTCTTTTTACTTGGATTAGGGTCATTTTTGATTGGGCAATTGTTTTATGTTTTTGCATTTTCCAACTCTATAATAACCTCGAAAAAAACATTTAATAAGCCATTAGGGTTAGCGCTTTTAATTATCTTTTTAAGTTACTACGCAATATTAATGTATGCATTATTTCCTTATTTGGAAGATTTTTTAATACCTGTTTTAGTTTATGGTGTTGCTGTCTGTGCTATGGGAGTTTCCGCTGGTTGGAGGCTAAATAAGGTTTCAAAGAAGTCATTCATACTTGTTTTTAGCGGAGCAATGTTGTTCGTTCTCTCTGATACTATAATTGCAGTGAATCAATTTCTATACAAAGGCAATCTAGTAAATGCACAAGTAGCCATCATGATTACTTATGTGTTAGC
>JAQWQH010000017.1 GCA_029244805.1 Flavobacteriales bacterium | reverse complement strand
AGCAAAATTACTACATAAATTGATTATGTTGTAAAAAGCTAAATTTCAGTAAATAATAAAAGTAATAGTTATGAATAAGTTGAATATATTTTTCGATCAAATAAAAAGAATTTCCTTTTTGGGTAGAATCTTCAAATGGTCTGCACTTAGAAGTATTTCTTATGAAGCACTGCAAGAACTAACAATTTTAAACAATTCGCATACGAAAATAAACGATGAATTAAACGAAGTAAGAAGCGAAAAGAACCTTCTAGAGCAAAAGTTGGCTACGCTACAAGAGCAAGAAGCAGATTCTAATATGTCTATAACTCGAATTAACACGCAAGTGGAGGCTGAGAAGAATAGGGTTACTGAGATGGCAGAAAGACTAGCAGCAGCAAACAAAGCGCTCACTAAAGCCAATTCAGACCGTGAGCGTGAAATGGAGGAATATCAAAAAAGTATAGATAAGCTGAACAATGCGCAAACTTCTTTGGATAAAGAGAAAACAAGAGTAAATGATGCCAGAGTAGAGGAGAAGGAGCAAGAAATGGAAGAAATGAAAAGAACTTGGCAAAACCACGAAATAGCAGTAGCGGAAGAAATGAAAAGGTTGTGTCTAAAACATACCGTTACCTATTTAGATTCTGTTCCATTTAAAGGCACTCCAGACAATCCCATTGAAATTTGTGATGAGATTATCATCTTTGATGCCAAATCGCCTTCAAATGACGATTTAAATAACTTTCCTAAATACATTAAAATTCAGGCAGAAGCCGCAAAAAAATATACCAAAAACACTAATGTTAAAAAGGAGTTGTATCTTGTAATTCCTTCCAATACAGTCAAAGTAATTCAGTCATTTCATTACGATATGGGAGAATACGATGTGTATGTTATTACAATGGATGCGCTTGAGCCTGTGTTGCTCTCATTGAAAAAGATAGAAGAATATGAATTTGCAGATAAATTAAGCCCAGAAGATAGAAGCTCAATTTGCAGAGTTTTAGGTAAGTATGCGCACGCTACAAAAAGAAGGGTACAAATAGATCAGTATTTGGCAAACCATATGTTGGGGTTATTAAAGTACTCAGAAAATGTATTGCCTGAAGAATTTCAAGAATCGGTTACACAATTTGAAAAAGCGGAAAAATTAAACCCAAGTCTAGAAAAAAGAAGCAAAGAAATCAGCACAGCAAAACTCAATGATGAATTTGCTAAAATCAATAAAAATGCGGTGATACATGACGAAGACTTTCCCAAAAAGTTAGGAGAGGTTGATATGTAATTAACAGTTTGTTTTACCAACCATTTTGGTGGAAAGCTTCTTCTTAAAGTCTTTGATACGTTCAATTTTGTCCTTTTTAATTTTTAAGGCTCTGGTCTTCTAAAAAATTAGAATTCGTATATTAGGTGTTCTAAATATAATATAGATATTACAAATGCGCCAATTTCTTTTAGTTTTACCCATAATTCTGTTCTCAGAATGTACGAGCTCTCAAATAGATCTAAAAAATGAAAAAACTTTGGATAAACAACCTCTAGAAAATGAAGTTGAGGCAAAGAAACCCTTGAGTAATCCGGTAAAAAAAGACACTATTAGTATTTGTTCATTCAACATTCAATTTTTAGGACATTTTAAAGCGAGGGATAATAATACACTTTCCAAAATACTGAAGCCATACGATATTGTCGTTATTCAGGAAATGGTGGCACCTCCAGTATCAGGAACTTTTCCAAGCAACGGGCAAAGATACAAGTCAGATTTAGAAAGCAAAGCGTTTGTTGATGCTATGCAGGAGCAAGGATTCTCTTTCTGGCTATCTGCAGAAGATACTGGGCCAACAAAGAACCACGTTAATTCAAGTGCTTCAGAATGGTGGATAACCTTTTACAGAGACGCAATTGTTGTTCCGGATAGTTCGCGGTATTATGGTTTCTTAGATACTGCTTTGGCTGGTAGTTTACTTTATGAAAGAGTTCCTTTTTGTCTTCCTTTTAAATCCATTGATGGGAGAAGTACTTTTTCATTAATATCTCTGCACCTTAAACCAGGCAATGGAGTAGCAGATAGAACGCGTAGGGCAGAAGAGTTGAAAACCCTGTTTGGATGGGGAGCTAAGCAGCAAGAAAAAAATAAAGATTTTATTTATTTAGGAGATTGTAACATCTATAAAGAAGGAGAATTTATTGAATATGAAAAACAAGCTATTTACAGTTTGAATAAGCAATGCTTCAGCACAAACACCAAGCTGTATGAAGATCCTAAAAAGGGAAAACCTTATGACCATGTGTTTTACACAAATAGCACAGAAGACGAGATCATAAAGAAGTCCTTTAAAGTGGTTGATTTAATGAAAGAAATACGCACGCTTTACGAGGGCGAATCTTTTCCTTATGCACCTTACGAACACAACTTGTTCAGAACAAAATTTTCGGATCATGTTCCGATCGCTTTCAAGTATATATTGGGAAAGGACACGGATTAATAATTTACAGCTACAAACACCAATTTCTATTTATCAATTGCTTCCATAGAAAAACTGATTTATACCAAGAGAGTCAAATTTAAGTGATGTGGTGTTTTCTGACTTGTCTAACTTCTTCTTAATTGTAAGTGCCCATAATACGAGTTCCATGCAAAAAGCCTGGTCTTCTTTATCTAGTTCAGATGAATGCTCTTTTACTACTGCTAATAAGGGTGTTATCTTATTTAAGTTTTCGTGAAATTCTTTATCTGTCGCAGTATAGTTTAATTCAATGTAGTTGTTGTCAAACCATTCAATAATCTCTGTATACGTCGTTTTTACACCCTCTTTTTCCAATTTAGGGATGCTCGGAAATATTTTTTCAAATTGGGTAATTATAGCATTGTCAATAAGCAGGTTTGCAACTTGATCAGCACCTTCCTGTTCACCTTCATATACCAATTCTATTTTTCCTGTAATTGAAGGAATAATAGACGCAAAATCAACAAGTCGAATTGACGTAGTTGTAGATTCAGCCTCAATTAGACGCAATCTAGCCGCAGCAACAAGGTTTTCCATTGCGCTAATAGTCATTCGAGCACTTACACCACTTTTTGCATCTACATATTCGCTATTTCTGGCTTCAAAGGCAATTTCTTCTAGTAAGTTTTTAGCTATAGTGGATATGCTAATTGCAGCATTGTTTTCTGGAGATATATTTGCTTCCTGCTCTGTAATCTCTCTTGCAAGTTCAATGGATTTGGGATAATGTGTAAATATTTGAGATCCTATTCTATCTTTTAATGGGGTAACAATACTACCTCTATTGGTATAATCTTCTGGGTTTGCAGTAAAGACAAATTGAATATCTAATGGCATTCTCAATTGGAACCCTCTTATTTGAATGTCTCCTTCTTGCAGAATATTAAATAAAGAAACTTGAATCCGAGCTTGTAAATCCGGTAATTCATTCAGTACAAAAATGGATCGATTCGCACGTGGTATCATTCCATAGTGCAATACACGTTCGTCTGAATACGGTAGTTTTAAAGTTGCTGCCTTTATAGGGTCGATATCTCCAATCAAATCAGAAACATTTACGTCTGGAGTTGCTAATTTCTCAAAGAAACGCTCATTTCGGTGTACCCATGTAATAGGAGTTGCGTCTCCCAGTTCTGCAATTAAATCGCGCGCAAATTTAGAAATAGGTTGAAAGGGACTATCATTAATTTCTGAACCTTTCACAATAGGCATATACTCGTCTAGTAAATCCACCATGCTGCGGGCAATTTTTGTTTTTGCCTGCCCGCGAAGCCCTAAAAGATTGATATGGTGACCCGCAAGAATGGCTTTTTTTAATTGTGGAACAACAGTGTCTTCATACCCCCATAGTCCTTCAAAAACACTTTGTTTTGACTGTATGCGTGCAATTAAGTTAGCTTGTAATTCTTCGGTAATTGTCTTTTCCTTGTATCCCGAGTCTATTAGTTCTTTGAATGTAATTTCTTTTTGCATCTTACCTATATTTTTTTAATTCTATTTTTCTCGTAATCCTCAAAAATCATTTGTCCTAGACCAGAAAGTCCGGTTAAAAATGCTTTTCCTCGATTTTGTGCTGTAAATATTTCTACAAATTTTCGCAAATAGGGGTCTTGAGCAATCATAAAGGTTGTAATTGGAATTTTTAGTTTTCTCGCTTGTGCTGCTTTGTTTAAGCATTTAGAGACGATCATTTCATCTAATCCATTACT